>NZ_JBEYYU010000037.1:0-87463 GCF_040645755.1 Streptomyces sp. NPDC046716 | reverse complement strand
AACCGCGGCGAGTCCACGAAGCGAGCCGAGGAGATCGCCGCCCGCACCGTGAACAAGGAACGGGCCCGCAGCGGCGAATCCCGTACGGCCAGCCGCACCTCCACCCAGGACCCCAAGTCCGCCTCCGAGCGAGGCGGCGAACGCTCCCACAAGGGAGCGCAGGGCCGCACCAGGGACCAGCTCTACGCCGAGGCACAGCGCAAGGACGTCAAGGGCCGCTCGTCGATGAACAAGGCGGAGCTGGCCAAGGCAGTGGACGGCTGACCCCCTCCCGCACGCGACGCACGTGGGGAGGTGCGTCCGCATGCGCGCTCTGACAGACGTTCCAGGCCAAGGAAGACCCCACGACCACCGGGACTCGCCGGCACGGCACCCGGGACACGGGGAGCGGACCACGTGAGGAGCAAGTGATGGCACGCTACGGATACTTCCTGGCGAGCGAGGAGTTCACGCCCGCGGAACTCCTCGACCAGGCCAGGGCCGCCGAACAGGCCGGGTTCGACTGTCTGGCCATCTCCGACCACTATCACCCCTGGACCGGTGAACAGGGTCAGAGCCCCTTCGTGTGGACGATGATCGGCGCGCTCGCCCAGGTCACGTCGCTGCCGGTGACGACGTTCGTCACCTGCCCCACCGTCCGGCTGCACCCGGCGGTGAACGCCCAGGCCGCCGCCACCGCCGGCGTGGTCACCGGCAACCGCTTCCGGTTCGGAGTGGGCACCGGCGAGGCGCTCAACGAGCACATCCTCGGCGACACGTGGCCGGCCGCGGACGCCCGCCTGGAGATGCTCGAAGAGGCCGTGCAGATCATCCGGAACCTCCTCACCGGCGAGGAGGTCACCCACCGCGGACGCCACTACACCGTCGAGAACGCCCGCCTGTACACGGTCCCGGACGAACCGGTGCCGATCCATGTCTCCGGCTTCGGCCCCAAGGCCGCCGCGCTGGCCGGGCGTGTCGGGGACGGGTTCGTCACGATGACGCCGGACGCGGCACTGGTCGGGCAGTTCCGGCGCTCCGGAGGCGGTCACAAGCCCGTACTCGGCGGGCTCAAGGTGTGCTGGGGAGCCGACCGGGACGAGGCGGTCAAGACGGTGCACCGGTTGTGGCCGACCCAGTTCCTGCCCGGTGAACTCGGTCAGGTGCTGCCCAGTCCCGCCCACTTCGAACAGGCGTCGACGCTCGTCACCCAGGAGGCCGTCGCCGAGGGCACGGTCTGCGGTGCCGATGTGGACGAACACGCCCGCGCCGTCTCCGCGTACGCCGAGGCCGGATTCGACGAGGTGTACGTGGGCCAGATCGGTCCGGAGCAGCAGGGCTTCTTCGACTTCTACCGCGGCGAGGTGCTACCGCGGCTGCGCGCCGCCTGACGCCTCTTCAGGGCAGCAGGCCGCACGGCCGGCCCGGCCAGGGCCCCTGGTACGAGGGGGCCGGACACGATGGGCAGGAACGGAGACAGTGGTGGGTCGCTTGCGCGCCGGATGGGCCTGGCTGGTGAGGGTGCGCCGGGTGCCGGGGCACGAGCGGCACACGGTGCTGATCGTCGCCAAGAGCGTGCTGGCGGCCACGCTGGCCTGGTGGATCGCGCACGACCTGCTGAAGGCGACCTCGCCGGCGTTCGCACCCTTCTCCGCCGTGCTGACCATGAACGTGACGATCTCCCGGTCGCTGTGGCAGGCCCTGCGTTACGCGGCCGCGGTCACCGTCGGGGTCGCCGTCCAGGCCGCGGTCGCACTCCTCGCCGGGCCGGACCTGTTCGCCTTCGTCGTGGTCGCCGTGATCGCGCTGTGCATCGGGCAGTGGCCGGCGCTGGGGGAGCAGCGGTCACAGGTCGCGACGGCCGCGTTCTTCGCGTTCTCCACCTACGCGGCCGCCACCGGCACGACGGAGCGGCTGAGCCAACTCGGGCAGATCATCCTCCTCGTCCTCATCGGCTGCGGTCTCGGCCTGCTCGTGAATCTGTGCATCGCACCCCCGCTGCGCTACCGCAGCGCCGAACAGGGCCTGCACACCCTGGCGGCGGAGGTCGAGTCCCTGCTCGACGACATGGCCGACGGACTGGCCGACAGCGATGTCGGCGCCGAGCGTGCCGAACAGTGGCGCAGGTCCGCCGAGCGCGTACAGGACGCCGTCGGCCAGGCCCGGGCCGGGCTGAGCACGGCGGAGAACAGCATGCCCTTCAACCCCCGGCGCGCCTTGCCCGCCCATCGGGGTCACCAGTCCTTCACCCGCTACCGGGCGACGGTCGACGCCCTGGAACGCGCGGTCCACCAACTGGCTTCGCTCATCCGCAGCCTCGGCCGCTGGCGCGAGACGGAGAACACCTACACCTACGCGCCCGCCCTGGAGTCCTACGCCGCTTTCTGCGGCAGGCTGCGCGACATCGCCCATGTCATCGCGGGACTGGACTCGGACACCCTCGCCGAGCAGGCCGGAAAGATGTGCGAGCTGGCAACGGTGGCCCAGGACGCCCTGCAGAAGGTGCTGGGCGCGGCCCGGGACCACGAACTTCCGCTGTCCGACTCCACCCGCCCCTACGGCGTGCTCGTGGTCGAGGCGTCCCGGTTGATGGAGGAGTTCCAGAACACCTGCGACGTGCTGATGGACACCGCCGACAACTGAGTGCCCGCGCGGTGCCGAGCCGGCCCGCCCGCCCCGAGCGTTTCGTTCCCCGGACAGCCACCGCCCTGACCGGCAGCGGAGACGTTTCGTTCTCCGGGCGGAATCGGAGAGGGTCCGCGGCATACGGTTCTCGGGTGCTTGGGACCAAGGCACGCCCTGATGTGACGAGCGACCGCGAACGCGCACGACCAGCGGTGTCTCCACGTCCTGGGCCTGCTCTTGTCTGCTTCGACGGCCGCTGAACACGGGAGGCCGCAGTGAAACCCGAACATCCCCGAGCCGCACCGCGCAGCGCCGCGCACGCCCCCGGCCCGCGCGTCGTCGCCCCGCGCCTGTCCACGTCCGGGCGGGCGCCGGACGCGCCCAGCGCCGAAGGCATGCACGCCGAGCTGAGAGGCTTGCGCGAACACGTGGCGAGCCTCAACGCGCAGGTACGCGCGCGCACCCAGATCGCGTTCGCCGAAGGCCTGCTGGTGGGCCGGTACGCACTCGCGGACCGGGAAGAGGCCTTCGCGGTGATGCGCACGGCATCCCAGCACGCCAACGTGAAACTGCACCAACTCGCCGCCGCACTGATCGTGATGGCGCCGCCCGCCCCCGGCGCCACGCACTGGTTCCCCGGCCGCACCGCTTCGCCCGCCCCGTCCCTCGCCGGCCTGAGGCAAGGGCGGATGAACCCGCGCAACCAGGGAGAAGTGCTGTCGGCGGCGCTGCGGCGGGCGATGCAGATCACCGGTGCGGACGCGGGCAATGTGCAGCTCTACGAGGCCGGCATCCTGCGCCTCGAACGTCATCAGGGACACAGCCAGGCCTTCCTGGACTACTTCGCGTTCGTCCAGGAGGGCACGTCGTGCGCGCGGGCGGCGGTGTCCGACCGCCAGGTGACCGTCCGGGACATCGCCACCGCGTCCCTCTTCGACGACGAGACACGGCAGGTGCTGCTCGACGCGGGCTACCACGCCTGCCACAGCATTCCCCTGGCGAGCGCGGCGGGTGTGGTCCGGGGAGTGCTGAACGTCCACCACCACGCTCCGCTGGAGACATTGGACCAGGCACGCCTGTCCCGGTTCGAGGAGTTGCGCCGCGCGGTCGGCGCCTGGCTGGACTGGCATCAGCGGACGGTCGTCCTCGACGCGCTCGAACACCTGCACAGGACCGCGGCCGGGCCGGGCACCCGTCGGGAGCACTCCTCCGACGGTGGCTGAGCGGCCACCGGGCCCGGCACCCCGTGCGGCACGGGCGTTAGCGTGTCGCCCGGAGGTGGACAGTCATGGAGACGACGCTGTTCGAGAGCGAGAGCCTGTCGGCGACGGAGGAATTCCTGTCGCGGGCCTTCACCCCGATGACGATCGGGGGACGGCCCAGTGACACCCGCGCCCGCATCGCCCGGCGCAGCGCGGGCGAGCTGACCGTGGACGAGCTGGCGTTCGGCTACACCATGTCCTACGACGCGGGGCCGCTGGACAAGCTGTGCCTGGTGTCCATGAACCAAGGGGTGCACACCAGCGGTGAGGAGGCGTGCGGACCGGGGGAGACGTTCCTGGTCGCGCAGCCCGACCGCCCCTACAGCGGCGAGGTGCGAGAGGCCGACTACACCATCGTGTCCTTCGGCCCCGAACATCTCCAGGCGGCCGCGGGCCCCTCCGCCGGCCGGGTACGTCTGACCGGGACCCGCGCCGTGTCACCGGAGGCGAACCGGCTGCTGCACTCCACGGTCGCGTACCTGCGGGACGTGGTGTTCGCCCCGGCGGGAACCGACGCTCCCTCCAGCCCCCTGCTGATCGGCAACGCGTTGCGGCACCTGGCCGCCGTCACCCTCACCTGCCTGCCCAACACCACGCACGACAGCGGTCCGACGCGCACCGACACCCGGGACGCCCGGCCGCACACCCTGGGCCGCGCCCTCACCTACATCGACGAGAACGCCCACCGAGACATCGGCCTGGCCGACATCGCCGCGGCCGCCTTCGTCACCCCGCGCGCCCTGCAGTACGCGTTCACCCGGCACGCCGGGACGACGCCGCTGGCCCACCTGCGCCGCGTCCGGCTGGCCCGCGCCCACGACGACCTCAAGGCGGCCTTCAGCGGCGAGACGACGGTGGCGGAGATCGCCGCGCGGTGGGGCTTCGCGC
This sequence comes from Streptomyces sp. NPDC046716, assembly GCF_040645755.1. NCBI lineage: Bacteria > Bacillati > Actinomycetota > Actinomycetes > Kitasatosporales > Streptomycetaceae > Streptomyces > Streptomyces sp. NPDC046716. The sequence goes on along the minus strand of NZ_JBEYYU010000037.1, from coordinate 82,709 downwards.
ACGCCGGCCGGTTCTCGGGCTACTACCGCGACGCGTACGGGATCATGCCGATCCGCACCCTGAAGGCGTCGGACTGAGCCGCACCCGGGAGACGGCCTAGATCCTCGGCGCCGTCGGGGGAGTCCGCAGCGTGGTGGAGGGGCTGGTGCCGTAGGCCTCGCGGTAGAGCGCGGCGAAATGGCCGGAGTGGACGAATCCCCAGTGCGCGGCGATGGAGGTGACGGTGACCCCGCTGTGCGGCTCGGCGGCCTTGAGGTCCTCGTGGGCGTACGCCAGGCGGACGCCGCGCAGATGGGCCAGCGGGGTGGTGTCGAGGTGCCTGCGGAAGGCGTACTGCAGTGCCCGGGGGGTGACGTGCGCGGCCTCGGCGATGTCCTTGAGGGTGAGGGGCGTGTGCGCGTTGTCCTCGATGTAGGTCCTGGCGCGGGACACGGTGGCGGGGGTGGCGTCGCGGGTGTCGGCCAGGGACGGGTCCTTGCCCACGACGTTGTTCGGGAACACCTGCAGGGCGGTCGCCGTCAGCAGATGGGCCGCCGACTCCCTCACGAGCGGGCTGCTCGGGGTCCGGGCGGCACAGACCACACCCGCGTAGGAGCGGGCCCGCTCCCATACGGCCGCGGCGTCCGCTGTGGCCGGGGTGAGGCCGGTGAAGCGCAACGGCCCGCGGTGGCGCGGATCGGCTTCCTCGGCCGCCTGGGCGAGGAGATCGGCGGGCAGCGTCACGGTGATGGCTTCGAGGTCCTCCGTGCGCGCGCGGTAGGGGCGCTCGGGGGCGTTGGCCAGCCAGACGTCGCCGGTGGTGAAGCTGCCGTGCTCGGTCCCGCAGGAGCGCTCCGCCCTTCCTCCGGTGGTGGTCATGATCACCACGGCGCCGCGGGAGTCGTTGCCGAAGGTGAGCCGGGTCGGCAGGAGGACTTCCGAGTAGCCGAAACGGCCGGTGTCCGTGTGCCGCAGGACGAATTCCTGGCTGCCGTCCGTGCCGCTCATGCGCAGTCCGGTGCCGTATGCGCTCCGCAGGAGGTCGACCGCTTCGTCGGCCGTACGCGTGCGCACTTCGCTGTGTGAGGGGTTCGGGCTCATCTTGCGTCTTTCGTGACCGTGAAAGGACCGTCACGGGTCGGTGCCGGGATGTTAGCCCGCTGTCGCTCGTCGGCGGCGTACAGGATTTCGCTTTGCGGACAGGCCGGGCCCCTACGGGGGGCGAGTCTTCGTTTTTCGGCCGGGCGGAGCGACGGAAGGCGGGGCGCGATCTCGGGGAGCGGCGCGGCCCGTTTGCTCGCGGGGGCGGCGGGCAGGCGGACCCCAGTGCTTGGGACCACAGGTGCTCACCAGGGAGAACACCCCGTTCAGCGGTGGTGGACCTCCTGGCCGATTCGGCTATCGAAGAGCGATACGCGATAGGGAGCGGTCCATGCCCACTCGTCACCCTCACGACGACGCACCTGAAACCGAGCAGGCTTTCATCCGCCTTGCGACTCTGCCGACGGGACCCGAGCGCGACGGTCTCTTCGCCGAGTTGACGGAGGCGTGGTTGCCGATGGCGCACCGTCTCGCCGTCAAATTCCGCGACAAGGGCGAAAGCCTCGACGACCTGCGGCAGGTCGCCGCTCTCGGCCTGGTGAAAGCCGTCGAGCGGTACGACTCCTCGCGCGGTGCTTTCGAGGTCTACGCGATTCCCACCATCACCGGGGAACTCCGTCGCCATTTCCGGGACCGCACCTGGGACGTCCGCGTCCCGCGCCGGGTCCAGGACCTGCGCAACCGGGTGCGGGTCGCCCGGCGTCACCTGCTCCAGCAGCCCGGGCACCCGGCCGAGCCCGGCCTCGAGGACATCGCGGCGCAGGCGGGGCTCACGCTCGACGAGGTCCGCGACGGGATGCAGGCCCTGGACAGCTACAACAGCCTCTCCCTCGACGCGGAGGCGGGCGCCGGCACGAACGGCCCGAGCCTCGGCGACACCCTCGGCCGCACCGAGAGCCGCTACGAGGTCATCACCGACCGGGAAGCCGCCAAGGCGGGCCTGCGCGCTCTTCCGGAACGCGAGCGAACCATCCTCTACCTGCGCTTCTTCGAGGACATGACCCAGGCCCGCATCGCGGAGCAGGTCGGTGTCTCCCAGATGCAGGTGTCCCGGCTGATCAGCAGCAGTTGCGCCCGGGTCAGGGAGCACGCGTCGCGCGAGGTGACCGCGCGGGCGCAGGCCGCCTGAGCCGTCGCCACGAAGGACGGCGGTCCAGGACGACCGGCGGTGGGGCCGACGCCGGCGTTCACACGATCGGTGCGGGCCCGCCGACGCGGCGGTATGCGTCGCGCGGGTGTGGGGACCTGTGAGCCATGTGTGAGGACTCTGACAGGCCCGCTCGTGCGCATGCGCGACCCGAGGGCGTGAGCGACGCGACGGTCGAAGGTCTGGGATCGGTGTCGAAGGCCCTGGAGACGGTGGAACGGGCCCGCGGGCACCTCTACGCCTTCCACCAGCTGACCGGCAGCGCCGATCTGGAGATGGGCCGCGCCGTCGACCTGCTGCGCGACGCCGGACACGAGGAGTGGGCGGCGCTGATCGAGCGGGAACTGGTGGGCCGCAACGTACTGGACGGCCGGTGGACCTTCCAGGTCGTGGAGGAGTACGACGCCACGTTCTACGAGCCGTACAAAGCCCTGGAGCGTGAGGCGCGGGAGGCCCTCATCGCCGGGCGTGACCACGTGTACGAGGCGGAGATGAAGGAAGCCCGCCGGACGAAGGGGCATCCGCACCACACGGCGCGGCCGGCCGACCCCGAATGAGGCCGGCTCCCCTGGCTGCTGCCTCAACCAGGGGAGCCTGGACGTGACAGACCCCGGGGGATTTGACGGCTGAGCACGTCGTGAGCACCGGGTCCCCTGGAACCTCCGGTCCATTCACGCGTTTCAGGAGCGGCAGAACGGTGACGCGGAGTGCAGTACATGAAGCCGACGCAGGGGAAGGTGAGCAGCGTGGCCGCGAGCGAGAAGGCCAAGGCGAAGGCGGAGCAGATGGCGGGGGCCGTGATGGAGGCCACCGGGCGGGCCGTGGGCAACAAACGCCTCACCGCCAAGGGCCGCGCCGCCAAGACACTCGGCTCAGGGCGCGAGAGCAAGGAGTCGGCGAAGGACATGGGCCGGCACTGACCCGGCGCACCGACTCGACCGGCGAGGAGGAGGCGGCCCGCACGGGCCGCCTCCTCCTCGCCGGTCACCGCGCGCCGGGATTCACGCGCCTGTCTGTCTGGCGCGGCTCTCCTCCAGCCGGTCGAGGAGTTCGTCCTCGCGGCGGTCGAAGGTCTCCTCGTCGATCTCTCCCGCCTCCAACTGCTGCTCGAGTGCGGCGAGTTGCGCCTGAATGGCCGAGGGGTCGTAGTACTGGCTCTCCGCCTCCGCCACCACCTGGTCCAGGACCCACATGGAGCCCCGCACCGGTGCCACGGGCAGCAGGAGGACCTCCGTCAGCAGACCCATGCGGGCCTCATCCCGGGGCTGACCCTCGTCCCGTACGCGTACGTGCTCATTCCTGCTCCTCCTTGCGGCGGCTCGGGGCACTGCGGCGCCGGCGCGGCCCGGACTCGGTCCCGGCCTCTTCGCGGCTGCGGTCCTGCGCGTCGGACACGGTCCGTGCGGCGCCGGACAGCGCGCCCTCGCTCTCGCCGGGGGCGCCGGACTCCGAGGAGTCGCCGGTGATGTCCGCCAGACCGGAGGGCTTCTTGCTGCCGGTCTCCAGGTCGAGCCGGTTGCAGGCCTCGGCGAAGCGCAGATACGTGTCGACGCTGGCGACGACGACGCGTACGTCGATCTTGAGGATCTCGATGCCGACCAGGGACACCCGGACGAACGCGTCGATCACCAGTCCTCTGTCCAGCACCAGCTCCAGTACGTCGTAGAGGCCGCTGGTGCCGCCGCCTCCGCCGCTCTGCCGGGTCGTGGCGACAGTCATGAAGATCATCCCTCCTGCTCGTCCCGGCCGGACGAGGCCCCCGAGGCCGGGCAGCGGGCTTCCGAGCCGCCCGCTCACGAGAGCGGCTGCCCTTCCCGGCAGCCGCGTCGGTCGTTGCGCCATGTCGATCTCGCCCCACTGGGTGCCCCGGCAGCACCGGCCGAACCCTCACGGGCGGACCGATCGGTGAACGGCCTGTGAACCACACCGCCGAAGCCGTCCCCGTTCGCCGACGGCCCGAGGGCAGAGGCGGCTCTGACCTGCGCAAAGAAGTGAAGTACTCTCCACGTGGCGGAAGTTCACCGGTCGCACCCACGCCCCGCGGGAACCCGCCCGTGACCGAAGGACCCGCCATGACCCAGCCCGCCGCCACTCCGGTGGTCCGCCGCGTCGACGAACGCCACCGCTATGTGATCGACGTCGACGGCGCCACCGCCGGATTCACCGCCTACCGCGACCGCGAGGACCGGCGCGTGTTCTTCCACACCGAGATCGACGACGCCTACGCGGGCCAGGGCCTGGCCTCGACGCTCGTCCGCGAGGCCCTCGACGACGTGCGCGGCGCGGGCAAGCGCATCGTGCCCGTCTGCCCGTACGTGGCCAAGTTCCTGAAGAAGCACGAGGAGTACGCCGACATCACGGACCCGGTCACGCCCGAGGTCCTGCAGTGGCTGGACGGCGTCCTGAAGCGCTGACGAACCGGCGCTCGCAATCGAGTTCGAGTCGGGCGCGTCCTCGGAGCCCTTTCGTCGTTGAACACGTGACCATGATCAACGCGTTCGAGGAGGCGACGGATGAGTAACAGCACCAAGAAGAAGGGCCGCAGGCATCGCACGGTCAACCGCACCCCGCGGCCCATGGGCACGGTGACGGCGCCCCGCGCGGAAACCACGGCCCCCGCGACGGCCCCGGTGACGGTGCCGGGACAGAAGAGCGAGCCGGACCTGGACCGGGTGCTGCGCAACCTGGGCTACGGGCGACTGCGCGTCCCGGCACCCGCGGCACCGGTCGCACCCGCGGCCCCCGTCGCACCGGCCCGGTCGGCCGAGCCGCGCCCCGCCCCGCGCGGGACGGCGGAGCTCAACAAGAACGCCCGCCTGACGCTGGAGTTCCTGGAGGAGACGGCCGACGGCCGCACCCTTGAGCAGGTGTGCGAGGCAGTGGGCTGGACGCCGCGCACGGTGACCCGGCACCTGAGGACGCTGGCCGACGCCGGCCTCGCCGCGCAGACCGAGGACGGGCGCTGGTCCGCCACCGCCCGACAGCCCCTGGTGGGCTGATCCCCGTACAGGGGCCGCCGTCCACGGACCACAGCGGGCCGGGTGCGGGAAACCGGGACCGGTTCCCCGCACCCGCCGTGGTCGCGGCGGGCCCGGCTACCTGACGATCACCTCGCTCACCACGGGCGCGGCCGAGCCGTCGTCCCACACGAGCCGCACCGCGTCCGCGTGCGTCCCCGCGGGCGCGGGCCGCGTGGTGACGGCGCCGTCGAGCCGGCCGAGGGTCCGCCACGCGCCGTCGACGCGCAGTTGGACCCGGGCCTTCGAGCCGGTGGCGTCGTCCGGCCGCAGGACGGTCACCGACGCCACCGCGCGCGGCGCGGCGGAGGTCACCGTGAGCGCGTCGCCCGGAGCCGGTGCGGAGCCCGCGCGGTAGGCGGTCTCGGGCACACCGTCGGCGGCGGCGGCCAGGCTGCCGCCGTCCGCCGGGGCCGGGCCGCCGCTCACCGTCGGCCGGTCTGGACGTGTCACGGTGAACTCGCGGACGACCAGCCAGCTCTCCTGGCCGGCCGTCGCGCGGGCCCGCACGTACCGGGCGGTCGTCCCGCTCGGCGCGTCCGCCGCCCAGGTCGCCTTGCCGTCGAACTCGGCACCCAGCGCGTGCCACGTCGTCCCGTCCGACGAGTATTCGAGGACGCCCCGGTGCAGATAGTCCTCGGTGCTGCCGGACTTGCCCATGGCCACCGTCACCGAGCCGAGCGGCTGTTGGCCGCCCAGGTCGATGCCGACGCTCTCGTCCGCCTTCGGCGGCCGGCTGCTCCAGAAGTACGTGGAGTCGTCGCCGTCGGTCATCCGGTCGGGCGTGTTGCCGTTGTACACGGGCAGTTCCGTCGTGGCGGTCGGCTGCGGCGGCAGGCCGAGCCGCTGGTTGGAGGCGTCCAGCACCTTCGCGAAGAACGGTTCGAGGACGCCCGCACCGACGATCACCGGGATCTTGTCGCCGTTGAGATCGGTGTACCGGTACGACTTCGCCTCGGCGATCAGCCCCGGCAGCCGCTGGCGCAGGGTCCAGGCCGCGGCCGTGCGACCGGCGCGCTGCTCGTCCAGGAGCCGGACCGCCGCGATCCCGGCGACGCCCCACGACCGTGCCGAGTCGAGCCAGGGACCGGCGTCGTCGACGAAGCCCGGCTCCGCGCCGTCCCGGATGGTCGCCGGAGCGTCCCGCAGCGCCGCGAACGCCGCCTTGAGGCGCGAGGACGGTACCGAGCCCTCCCAGTAGCCCTTCATCAGGGCCGAGAGCTCGGGCGCCTCCACGGAGTTGACCGGCGAGCTGTAGTTGACGTCCGTGAACGTCCGCAGCGCCCGCTCGACCCCGGTGTTCCCGCCCGCGGCCTCCCGCACGGCGGCGCGGTACGAGGCGTCGGGGTCGTACGCCGTGTCGTTCCACGTGTAGTCGGCGACGGTGTGCAGGGCGAGCTTCGAGGCGTACGGCTGGATCATCGGGTTGGCGGTGATCCCGGCCAGCTGCTCGGCGAGCCCCTTCTCCCGGCCGTGGAACGGGCCGAGGAAGAGCCGTCCGGTCGCGTAGTCGTTGACGGGGTAGTTGTCCCAGGTCAGGATCGCGTGCCCGAAGACCTCCCTGGCCCGCTTCGCCTGTTCCACCGTCATCGTCGGAGCCACCACGCCCTCGCCCGTCCACTCGACGAGCACGTCCTCGTCGAGCTGTCCCGACAGCGCCGTCTTGTAGGGCGTGGAGGCGGTGTTGTAGTACTCCGTCGGCACCATCTGCAGCGGCAGCGCACCGTCGTGGGTCTTGATGAACCGCTGGTTGACGCGGTTGAGCAGATACGCCTGGGCCTGTCCGGCCGCGCCGCCGCCGGTGCCCCACTTCGCCTGGTCGGCGTCGCAGTTCCAGTCGGTGTAGCTGATGTCGTCGAGCGGAACCGCGAACTGCCGTACCCCGATGTCCCAGAGCGTCTGGAACTTGTCCGTCAGGGCCGTGAGGTCGGCGTCGGAGCTGTAGCAGACGCTGAGGCCGGGGGAGAGGGCGTAGGTGAACTCGACGTGGTTCGCCCGGGCCCGGTCCACCAGCTCCTCGATCTGGGCGAGCTGGTCGGCCGGGTAGGAGTCACGCCATTTGGCGCGCAGATACGGGTCGTCCTTCGGCGAGTACACGTAGATGTTCATCTTGTGCCGGCCGTAGTCGTCGAGCTGGTCCAGGCGCGCCCGGTGCGACCAGGGAGTGCCGTAGAAGCCCTCGATGACGCCGCGCACCGGTGTCGCCGGCCAGTCGCGCACGGCCAGGCCGCGCACCTGTGCGCCGGGCTTCTCGCGCTGCGGCAGCACCTGGCGCAGCGACTGCGCCGCGTAGTACGTGCCGGTGGGGTCGGCGCCGGACAGGACGATGCGGCCCGCGCCCTCCCCTGCGGCCCGGCCCAGCGCGAGGACGTAGCCCTCGGCGGCGAGCCCGGACGGTCCCTCGGTGTGCAGCGCGTCGAGCGCCGCCGCCGAGGCCGGGTTCTCGGCCGGACCGCCGACGTAGACCGTCAGCGAGCCCGATGCGGCGGGGGCCTGCCGGGTCGTGGTGACGGCCCGGGCGCCGGCCGCTCTCAGGGCGGCGGTGGTGAGTTCCACGGCCGCCGGGTCCGACGCCTGCCCGGTGACGACGGTGACGGCGGGGGTGACGGTGATCCGGTCGGAGCGCTGTTGCGCGGAGTGCGGGGTGGGGGTGATGGCGGGCGGGTCCGCCTCGGCCCGGGGCCCGGCGACGGCCGGTCCCGGGCCGAAGGCGAGAGGAGCGGCGGTCAGGGCGGCCGCGGCCAGAACGGCCATGAGCGGTGTCCTGCGAGATCTGTGCTTCGTGCGGAACATGGGTGAGCCTCCACGGTTGGCACATGCTCTAGCGGACTAGACCACTTTGATGATGCACTGTCAATGTTGCGTGAACGGAGGCTTTTTCGAGCAGTTTCGAGCAACCGGCAGGGGCGGCGGACACGGCGAAGGGGCGGCCCCGACCGGGGCCGCCCCTTCGCCGATGTGCCGAGCGGGTCAGTGCTTGCCGATGTCCTTGGTCTTCTCCTTGGCCTCACGGGCGTCGCCCTTCATCTGCTGGGCGCGGCCCTCGGCGGTGAGGCTCTCGTTGCCCACGGCCCGGCCCGCCGTCTTCTTCGCGGCGCCCACGGCCTGGTCGGTCTTCGCCTTGGCCTTCTCGTTGGCGGTCATGTCCGCTCACGCTCCCTTGGCATCGACGTCATGTGCTCACACCCCGACTGGCCCTCACAGCCGGAGCTAAACGTCGGAAACCGAACCCCGACTTGCCCGATCCGTTCCGCCCGGATTATTCATGACGGTAAACTCGACGACCGCCCACGTCACTCTCCCGCAGAGAGGGTGCAGGAATGCCCCGACATCTTCCGCCCCGCCATCCCGAACAGGTGGCTCACGCCGCGAACCGTGCGGCCGAGCTGCTCGAGGTGCTGTGGGGCCGGGGCCAGGAGACCGCGCCCCCGGGGCCGCTCCCGCCGTCGCAATTGCGGGCCCTGAAGGTGATAGAGGAACACCGGAGCGTCAATCAGCGCATGCTGGGGGACGCGCTGGGCACGGGTGCGTCCTCCGTCAGCCGGCTGTGCGACCGGCTGGAGGCCGCCGGCCTGCTGGAGCGGATCCCCAGCGCGACGAGCCGGCGCGAGGTCGAGCTGACCCTGAGCCCGCAGGGCGCCAGAGTGCTGGAAGAACTGCGGCTGGCACGTATGCACGAGTTCGAGGCCGTGCTGCGGACGATGGCGCCGGCCGATCTCGGCGTCCTGTCCGAAGGGCTGGAGAACCTCCAGCAGGCGGCGGCGGACCGCATCGGCCTGGCCCGGCCGGAGGACGGGAACTCCTCGGCGATCGCCTGACCGCCCCAGAGTCCGAGCCCCTGGGCATCCGAGCAACCGAGTGGCGCCGGCTGAGTGCCGCGCCCGGCTCCGGGGCAGACGTGCACCCCTCTCCGCCTTCTCCTCGGTCCCTCTGTTTCCCGGCCGCCGGGCGGACGCGCGCCCTTTCGGCGCCAGAGGTCAACACCCGCTGAACGCTTCGGCCGTGGGAGATACACTCGACCGTTGCTGCCCGGCAATATTTGTCGAGGAGCAATCATTCACCGCTGAGCTGTGCTCGCACCACCGACGAAGGCTGCCGTGACTAACTTCCTGGCCGTGGAACGCGCGCTGCGCACCGCCGCGCCGTACGACCTCCTGCCGGCGGCGCGGGCCGCACTGGCCGAGCACTACGGCGCGGTGCACGTCGATCTCCTGCTCGCCGACTACAGCACCAAGGTGCTGCAGTCCGTCGCCGACGGCCCGGCCGACCCCCGGCAGGTGCCGATCGCCGGCAGTCCGCAGGGACGGGCCTTCGACAGCAGGGAACGCGTGCAGATGGTCGGGCGCGAGGAGGCCGTCGACCTCCACGTGCCGGTGACCGCGCACGGGGACCGGCTCGGGATCCTGTCCGTACGGCTGCCCGTCCGGCTCTCCGAGGAGAAGGTCGCGCCGCACGTGGTCGACGAGATCATCGCCGTCGCCGACATCGTCGGCCACGAGATCCTCGTCGCGGAACGCGACACGGACGTCTACCTCCAGGCCCGCCGCGCCAGCCGCCTCACGCTCGCCGCCGAGGTGCAGTGGCACCTTCTGCCCGGCCGCGCCTGCGCCCGCAAGGAGTACGAGATCGGGGCCCAGCTGGAGCCCGCGTACGCCATCTACGGCGACAACTTCGACTGGGCGGAGACCGCGAGCACGCTCACCCTCAGCATCACCAACGGCATGGGGGAGGGCATCCAGGCGGCGCTCCTGACGAGCCTGGCCGTGAACGCGCTGCGCAACGCGCGACGGGCGGGCATCGGCATCGCCGACCAGGCGGCGCTGGCCGATCAGGCGCTGTTCGCCCAGTACCGCGGCGAGCAGTACGTCGCGACGCTGCTGCTCTCCTTCGACCTGGACACCGGCCGCGTCGAGGTCGTCGACGGAGGCTCTCCCCAGCTGTGGCTCCACCGCGACAAGTCGGTGGAGCACATCGACTTCGACGCGCAGCTGCCGCTGGGCATGTTCGAGGAGACCGACTACGTCACGCAGGAGTTCCAGGTGGTGCCGGGGGACCGTCTGATCTTCGTCAGCGACGGGGTGTTCGCCGCGCTCTCCGACAAGGGCGAGTCCTTCGGCGAGAAGATGCTGGCCCGGGCGATCCAGGCGGCCCGCCTGCTGCCCGCCGCCGCGGTGCCCCGCGCGATCCTGCAGGAGCTGTCCGCGTATCTGGACCTGGGGGCCGGTCCCGAGGTCGCCGACGACGCGCTGGTGCTCTGCCTGGACTGGTTCGGCCGCGGCGTCCGCCCCTGATCCGCGCGGGAGCGGGTGCCAGGCGTCAGCTGCGGTGCGGTGCGTCGAGGTCGGCCGCGTACGACGCGGCGGCGAAGGCGTGCAGCCCGGTCAGCAGTTGCCCGCGTGTGTCGCTCGACATGCGGTCGAGCACCTCGCGGAGCAGGCGTTCCCGGCGCGCCGACACGGCGTCGAGCGCGTCCTGCCCCCGCCGGGTCAGGCTCAGGCCGATCGTGCGACGGTTGGTCGGCGGGGGTACCCGGCGGATCATGCCCGCCGCTTCGAGCCGGTCGCACAGCCGGCTGGCGGCCGACGGCGCGGTGCCGATCGCGCCGGCCAGCGCGCCGAGATTGAGGCCCGGCGCGGACCTGACGGCGTGCAGGGCGTGGAGTTGCAGCGCGGAGAGCTGCGGTGTGCCGTTCCTGGCCGTGCGGGTCCACAGGGCCACGAGGATGTCGACCGCCGCGGTCGTGTCCGCGGGCAGGGAGGGGCGGGGATCTTCCAGTGGGCCGATGTGGTCGGTACGGCCGTCACCGTCGTCCATGGGATGGGGTACACCTCTCGCGGGCTGAGGCTGTCGGTGCGTATGTCACGTGTTCCCGTTCCACAGGAAATATCCGTCCACCGAAGTGACCGTATCGGTGCGGTTGTGAAGATTTCGGAGATATCGCCCGAACGGGCAGAGGTCATGGGCGTCGCGATCCGTTGCGCATAGAAACGCCCGGCCCTGGTACTCGCCCCCGCGACCCGGCCCGGCGGTGACGTGGTTGCCCCGAGGCCCTTGATCGTGCGACTGTTGCCCTATGGCAACTATGATGGTTCGTAAGGATCATGGAGCAGCCTAGGTCAGTTGTCCAACGTTGTTAACTGCCCTAGGAACCCCAGCGAAGGGTGGTGGGGGGCCGCGCTCTGCGGGTCCCGTGCGATGAGAACCCCAATGGAGCCCATGGGCTCCCGAAGTGTCGGTCCTCCGGCCGGTCCCGCCGGCCGCGGCATCCCGTATCCGTCCGTCACGGTGGACGGGAGGGGCCGCGTACTGTCCTGCAACGACCGGGCCGGTGCTCTCCTGGAGAGAGTGCGGACCGGAGCGCTGCTGTCGGACGTGGCACCTTCCTGGCTCGCCGAGGCGCACGCCGAAGCCCTGCGCACCGTCCCCGGCGGCGGCCAGAACCCGGCGGAGATGGCCCGGGGCCGGATCGGCGAGGCGACGGTGGACGCGTTCCCCAGCCGCGCGGCCGACGGCTCCGTGGCGTGGTGGCTGGTCGACGACAGCGATCTGCGCGACGTACGCGACGAGTTGGCCGGTGAGCGGGACCGCTCGCGCGTTCTCCAGGAGATCTCCGGCGAGCTTCTGGCATCCCTGAACGTGGACCGATGCATGGAGGTGACCGCCCGTATGGCCGCGCAGCATCTCGCGGACGCGGCGGTCATCGTCGGCGTCCGGGCCGGCCGCCTGTACCCCGTGACCCGCTGTGTCACCGGCGGGCCGGTGGAGCAGGAGAAGATCGCGGTGGACCCGGAGACCATGCCGGGTCTCCCGGAGGCCCTCGCGGGCTTTCCCCCCGTGCCCTCGCGCTGGATCGACCCGGCGCTGGTCCCGGACTGGGCGGTCCCGCGCCAGTTCACGGAAGGCGGCGCGGAGATCGGCTCCGTCGTCGTGGTGCCGCTGCCCGGGCACGGAGTACCGGCCGGCGCCATCGTGCTGCTGCGGCAGTCCGAGGAAGCGGCGTTCACCCACGCCGAGGAGGCCTTCGCCCGGCTCTTCGCCGCCCGCGCCGGTGTGGCCCTGTCCGCGGCGCGGATCTACGCCGAGCAGTCGCACATCACCGACGTACTGATGCGGGAACTGCTGCCGCCGGTGCTCGAGGGCGTGCACGGCATCGACTTCTCCGGCCGCTACCGCGCGGCCACCGTCACCGAGCGGATCGGCGGCGACTTCTACGACGTCCACCCCGCCGAGAGCGAGGACGCGGAGACCTTCGCGGTCCTGGGCGACGTGTGCGGCAAGGGTCTCGAGGCGGCCGTGCTGACCGGCAAGATCCGCAACACCATCGAGGCGCTGCTGCCGTTCGCCACCGACCACCTCAGGCTGCTCACGCTGCTGAACAACGCGCTGCTCTCCTCGCACCACACGCGCTTCGCGACCCTCGCCCTGGCCTCCGTCCGGCGGGACGGGAACCGGCTGCGGCTGCGGGTGTCCAGCGCCGGCCACCCCACGCCGCTCATCCTGCGCGCCGACGGACGGGTCGAGGAGGCGGACACCAAGGGCGTGCTGATCGGCGCGCTCCCCACCGACCGGCTGAAGATCACCACGGCGTCGGTCGACCTCGCTCCGGGGGAGACCTGCCTGCTCTACTCCGACGGCATCACCGAGGCCCGCGGCGGCCCGCTCGGCGACACCCTGTTCGGCGAACAGCGCCTGCACCACACGCTGGCCGAGTGCGCCGGACTGCCGGCCGAAGCGGTCACCGAACGGGTGCAGATGGTCGCCACCCAGTGGGCCGACGGCGTCCCGCACGACGACATGGCCCTGCTGTCGATCACCGCTCCCCGCCGGAATCATCTCGCGGCCGTGGACGGGCACACCAGGGGCAGGTTCACACCATGACCACACTGAACACCTCCCGCGCGGGCGGAAGCGGTCCCGGCCAGGACATACTGCGCGAGCAACTGTGGCAGGCGGCCATCGACTGCGACGAGACGCACGCCGTCGCCCTGGTGCGCCATGCCGTGGGCCCGGAGACCTCCCCGCAGGTGCGGGCCGCGGCGGAGCGGACGCTGCTGGAGCTGATCGCTCCGGTGCAGGCACGCGTCGGCGTGCAATGGGCGGCCAACACCATCACCGTGGCGCAGGAACACGCGGCCACCGCGATCAACGAACGGTGCATCTCCGCTGTCGCCGACGTCGCCGCGTCCGCACCCGTCCCCGCGCACGCCGCGACGGAACGGCTGGGCCGGGTGACCGTCGCCTGCGTCGACGGCGAATGGCACGCCCTGCCCGCGCGCCTGGTCACCGAGGTGCTGCGGCTGCGCGGCTGGCACGTGGACTACCTGGGCGCGCAGGTGCCGACCGAGCACCTGATCGCCCATCTCCACCAGCGGCCGGCCGACGCCGTCCTGCTGTCCTCGTCGATCCCCTCGCACCTGCCCGCCGCCCACACGGCGATCAGCGCCTGCCAGGCGGCCGGAGTCCCGGTCCTCGCCGGCGGCGCCGCGTTCGGGCCCCGAGGGCGCTACGCCCACCGGATGCAGGCCGCCTGGGCCCCGGACGCCGTCGGCGCCCACACCGTGCTGACGCGCGGCCTCGAACGGCCCACCGCGGACGCGGCCCGGCTGCCCGACCTGGACCTGCCGCACCTCAACGACCAGGAGTACACCCTGGTCAGACAGACCAAGCGGCAACTGGTCAAGCAGACGCTCACCGACGTCGAGGACGCCTTCCCGCCGATGCGCGCCTACACCGCGTACCAGCGCGAGCGCACCGCCGAGGACATCGATCACATCGTCACCTACCTGGCAACCGCCGTGTACGTCGACGACGCCGAGTTGTTCACCACGTTCATCACCTGGACCGCCGGCATCCTCCAGGCCCGTGGCGTCCCGCCGCGGAGCCTGCTTCCCGCCCTCGACTCCCTGAGCCACCAGCTGAAAGATTTCCCGCGCGCCACCGGCTTCCTCGCCGCGGCGCGCGGTGCCCTGACCGTTCCCGGACCCGGACAGCCCGCATGACCGCCGCCTACTCTCCCTTCCATCTCGCCGTCGCCGGCCTGCGCGACGGCGCACTGACCCTCGTCCTGGCCGGAGCGCTCGACTACGACACCAGCGACTCCTTCACCGCGCAGACCGGCCGGGTCCTCGAGGACCACCCCGCGGCACGCGTGCTCCGGCTGGACTGCGCGGGCCTGCTCGGCATCGACTCCATGGGTCTGTCCACCCTGCTCGCCCTGCGCCGCAGGCTCGACGGGGCCGGCATGACCCTGGACCTCACCGCACGCCCCCGGAACCTGGAGCGGCTGCTGACCATCACGGGGACCCACGAATACCTCATCGGTGAACCGACGTCATCCCAGACCGAACAGGAGCCCGCCGGCGCCGAGTCGCAGCCGGCTCCGCTGGAGGGCGCGCCACCCCGACGCGGCGGCTGACCGCGAGGACCGGCACGGCACGACCCGCGCCGCACACGACACCAGAGCACCAGTTCACAGAGGCGGACACATGAGCAGCGTGACCGAACACGAGTACACCCGCAGCATGGCCGCGGAGACCGAGGAGAACCTGGTCAGCCGTGCCTACGCGGATCCGTCCTCGATAGCGCCGAAGGACGCCCGAGGAGTCGTGCGGGAGCTCTTCCACCGATTCGCCGAACTGGAAGAGGGCACAGCCGAGTACAGCTATGTGCGCAACGTCCTCATCGAGGTGAACCTCTCCCTCGTGCAGTACGTGTCGACCCGTTTCAGACATCGCGGGGCGCAGCAGATGGACGACATCACCCAGGTCGGCACGATCGGTCTGATCAAGGCGATCGACCGCTTCGAACTGTCCCGGGAGGTCGAGTTCACCTCCTTCGCCATCCCCTACATCACCGGCGAGATCAAGCGGTTCTTCCGTGACACGTCCTGGGCCGTGCACGTGCCCCGCCGGCTCCAGGAGGCCCGTCTCGAACTGGGCAGGGCCACCGAGGAGTTGCGGACGCGCCTGGGCAGGCTGCCGTCGACGGCCGAGCTGGCGGAGCTGATGCAGCTGGACCCGGCGGAGGTCGCCGAGGTGCAGAAGGCCGCCAACGGCTACAACGCGGTCTCGCTCGACGCGACCGTCAGCGGGCCCGACGACCAGACGGACTCCTTGCTCGCCGACTTCGTCGGCGTCGACGAGGACCGCTTCGAACTCGTCGAGAACTTCCACTCCTTGGCCCCGCTCATCGCCGAACTGGGCGACCGCGAGCGGCGCCTGATCCATCTGCGCTTCGTCGAGGAGCGGACACAGCGCGAGATCGCCGACGAGATCGGCTGCTCGCAGATGCACGTGTCCCGGTTGATCTCCCAGGTGATAGAGCGTCTCCGGGCCGGCCTGATGACGACCCAGTAGACCCTCCGCGCCCCGGTGGCCACCGCCGGCGACGAGCCCATCGGCGTAGAAGCCGCGAGCGGGGGCAACCGGGGCATGTGGAGTGGGAAGAGCAAGCAAGCTGCTGCGCGGTGGATCCCGACGAGATGTTTCTCGACGGCCACGCGCAGTCGCATGCCAAGAGCATCTGCAAGCCGTGCCCCGTGCGTACCGAGTGCCTGGCCCATGCCCTGGACGAGCGCATCCAGTACGGCCTGTGGGGCGGCATGACGGAGCGCGAGCGCCGCGCCCTCCTGCGGCGCCGGCCCGAGGTCGACTCCTGGGCGCACCTGCTGGAGACCGCACGGCGACAGCACGCGCGGACGACCGTGGACGTCTAGCCCGCGTTCACGAGGCAGCGGACTCCTTTCGTCACTGTTCGGCAACAGGCGTGAACCGCCGCACCGAGGGCCCCGTAGACCCCGGTGTGCGCGGTTCACCTGGCCGCGGGCTCGAACGTGCAGAGGGAGGAGGCGTCGTGTCGCGCATTCACATTCCCGTGGACGACCTCGCGGACACCATGGACGCACTGCAGGACATCCGTGAACGGATCTCCAAGACGGCGAAGTTGAGCAATGTCGGCTCGGACGACGACGTGGGCGACTCCGGCCTGATCTCGGCCGTCAACGGTTTCGACGCGGCCTGGAAGGCCGGTCACGAACGGGTCCAGGACAACGTGGACACGTTCAAGGACGCGGCCCAGGGCATCGTCGACAACTTCACCGACACGGACAACGAAGCTGCGAAGGCGACGGATGAATCCGCTTGACGCTCAGCCCGCCGACGAGCGGCCGCGGCTGTCCCCTGTGGGGGAGCGGCCGCCGGGCGCCCCGGCGCGCTACACCTTGAGGTACCCGTCGAGTTGGTCGCACCTCGACCTCGACCCGAACACCCGGGACGTCGCGATCCGGCGCCGCGTCGAGGAGCAGGCGGAGGGCGTGGACGTCGACCGCGAGACGATGGACACCCTGATCCGGGACACCCGCAGAAGCGCCCGCGAGGCGTTCGCGCAGGGTGCCCTGCAGGTCGGCTATCTGCTCGGCTTCCTCCAGGACGGCAGCACGCTCAACGCCACGGCGATGGTGCTGCGGACCAGCATCCCCGACGGGGAACCGACCGACCTGACGCAGATGATGCTCGCCGCCGGTGTGCGGAACAGCCGGACCTCCGTCGGGCGGCACTCCGAGCTGAACCGGGTGGAGATCATGGAACTGCCCGAGGTGGGCAGCGTGGGACGGATGACCTCGCTGGAGGACTTCGACTACTTCGGGCAGGCCACCGTCCGCACGGCCGTGCACCAGGTGGTGATCCCGGTGCCGAAGAGCCGCGATCTGATGGTGCTCGCCGGTACGACACCCAACATCACCCTGGCGGACAGGTTCTTCGACGTGTTCGACGCCGTCGCCGAGACCTTCCGGTTCCACGACGCCGGGGAACCCGAAGCCGCCGGCACCGAGAACGGGAAGTGAGGGCGGGACATGGCACGGCCACCGCTGGCCGACTGGGAGACGGTGTTCGGTCTCTCCGAGGACCCGACACCCGGCGACGCCGAGATCCTCGAGCAACTCGCCTCCGAGTACCGGTCGATCTCCCACGACGCGCAGTCCGCGCACTCCGTCGTCACCCGGCTGGTCGCGGACGAGCTCGGCGAGGGCAGGTCCATGGAGCAACTGCGCACCCAGCTCGGCGAACTGCCGGGACAGGTGGGCAAGCTCCAGGAGTCCTACGAGGCGGCGGCCGACGCGGTCGCGAAGTACGCGGTCCGTCTGCGGGACCACCAGGACCAGGCGGACCGGGCGCTGGAGAGGGGCCGTGACGCCAAGCAGCGGCTCGACTCGGCCACCGAGGTGGCGTCCGCGGCGAGCGCCCACGTGAAGCGGCTCGACGGCGCGGAGCCCCCGCCGCCCGACGACGAGGCCGCCCGGAGCAGCGCCCGGCGGGCCCTCGCCGACGCGCGACAGGCGGAGAACGAGGCCGCGCGGTCCGTCGACTCGGCGGAGTCGGACCTGGAGGCAGCCCGGCTGCTGGCCGTCGACGCGCAGGAACTCCGCACGTCCGACGCGGGCGTGGCCAAGCGGGAGCTGGAGGAGGCCGAGTCCGAGGCGGTCGCGGGCAAGACCTGGTGGGAGAAGTTCGGCGACATCCTGAACATGGTCTTCTCCATCATCGGCACCGTGCTCGGCGTCATCGCCATGTTCGTCGCCGGCCCGCTCGGGATCGCTCTCGCCATCGGCTCCATCCTCTTCGGAGCCGCATCGCTGGGGCTCACGATCAGAAAAGGCGTGGAGACCGGGAGCTGGGACGTCGTGGGCATCGTCCTGGGCGTGATCGGGCTCGCCGCCGGCGGGATCTCGGTCCTCAGCGGCTTCAAGGGCGTCGGAAGCCTCGGCAAGGTCAATCTGGGTCAGTGGGTCAAGAACTGGTTCAGCGGCTGGAAGCCGGCACAGGTCTTCACGGAGGCACCGCACATCGAGCTCAATCCGCTCGGCGGCGTGTCCGTCTTCGTGCCGCCGCTGAAGCCGGTCGGCGGCCCGCCTGCGCTGTCGCTCCTCGACGGCATCCTCGACACGGTGGGACTCGCCACGGGAATCGGTGGCCTCATCTACGGGCCCCTCTCGTTCACCGGCAACGCGCCGGACGGTGCCGTGGAGGCCTGATCAGCCACTCACCGACAATTGTCCCACTGGGACAATTGAGGAGTATGGTTGACGCATGAAGGCAAGGGAGCCGGACACCGCGCAGACAGGTGAGGACCTCCGGCGGCGCAGGTCGCTTCGCACACGCGAGGCGCTCGGCGCCGCCGCCGTGGACCTGGTGCTCGAGCACGGGCTCGGCGGATTCGGCGTCGAGGCGATCGTCGAGCGCGCCCAGGTCACCCGCCGCACCTTCAGCCGCTACTTCCCGGGCAAGGAGGACGCGGCGCTCGACTTCACCCGCGCCGACGGCGCCCGGATCAACGACGCGCTGCGGCGGCGCCCCGCGGCCGAGCCCCCGCTGGCCGCCTACCGGGCAGCCGTCCTGGACCGGCTGACCGACGCCGGCCGGCCGGCCGGACACGTCCGGCCCAAGGAGCGCGCCGTGCTCGCCCTCGTCGACCGCGAACCCGACCTGCTCGCCGCCTACGCCCGCATCCGGGCCGAGGCGCAGGCCGCGTCGGTGCGGGTGCTCGCCGACCGCATCGGCGTCGACCCGGACCGCGATCCGCGCCCCGGCCTCGTCGTCGAGGTCGGCGCCGGCGTGCTCTCCTCCGTCCTGCACGCCTGGGCGCGCGAGACGGAGGGCGACGCGGCCGAACTGGCGGCACGCGTCGACCGGGCCTACGACCTGCTGGGGCACGAGGTCGCGGCGGCCACGGACCACAGACATCACTCCGGTCCGCGCACGGTGGACCCGGGTGCGAGGAAAGGTGCAAGGCAATGACATTCCCCATCCTGGAAGGCAAGTCCGCGATCGTCACCGGCGCGGCGATGGGCATGGGCGAGGCGACCGCGAAGCTGTTCGCGGAGGCCGGGGCCAAGGTCCTGGTCGCCGACATGAACGAGGAGCGCGGCAAGGCCGTCGCCGACGAGATCACGGCAGGCGGCGGCACGGCCGTCTTCCACCAGGTGAACATCGCCGACAGCGCGCAGGTCAAGGCGATGGTGCAGGCCGCCGTCGACGCCTTCGGCCGGCTCGACGTCGCCGTGAACAACGCGGCCCTCACCCCGGACGACAACCTGACGTCGGAGCTCGACGAGGACTACTGGGACCGGCTGATGTCGGTCGACCTCAAGGGCACCGCGCTCTGCCTCAAGTGGCAGCTGCAGCAGTTCGTCCGGCAGGGCGACGGCGGCTCGATCGTCAACATCTCCTCCGTCAGCGGCTTCCGCCCGCAACCGAAGAACCCCGCGTACGTCGCCGCCAAGCACGGTGTGAACGGGCTGACCAAGACGGCCGCGCTGGAGAACGGCGAGCACGGCATCCGCGTCAACGCCGTGGCGCCCGGCGCCATCGACACCCCGATGCTGCGCGGCGCCCTGGAGCAGACCGGGCAGTCAGAGGAGGAGTTCGCCCCCGCGCTCAGCCTGCTCGGCCGCTTCGGCCAGCCGCGCGAGGTCGCCCAGGCCAGCCTCTGGCTCGCCTCCGACCAGTCCTCGTACGTCACCGGATCGGTCATCCACGTCGACGCCGGCTACACCAGCCGCTGACGTCTCCCGTCGGTCGATGCGCGACCGCGGGACCTGTCCTTGCTCCATCTATCGAATCTCGATAGATTCCCGTCGTAAGTCGATGGATGGGCAGGGGTGGGTCATGGGACAGCTGGCCGTGCGCGCGTTGCGCGCCGTGATCGTGGTGGTGTTCGTCGGCACCGTGTTCGTGCAGGCGTCGATGGTGTGGGCGTTGTTCAACGACCCGGAGGACGGGTCGCTCCCGCTGACCCCGCTGCGCCTGGTCACGATCCTGGGCATGGTGTCGGCGCAGGTCGCCCTGGTCTGCGTAGGCCGACTGGTGGGCATGGTCCGCCGTGGAACGGTGTTCTCCCACGCCGCCTTCCGCTACGTGAACGGCATGATCGGCGCGATCGTGGCGGCCGCCCTCGTCTGGTTCACGGTCACCGCCCTCAACGCGCCGGGCCAGCGCGAGGATCCGGGCGTCACCCTCATCATGGGCGGCGTGGGCGTGGCCATCCTGGGCGTCGCGCTCATCGTGCTCGTGCTGCGCATGCTGCTCGCCCAGGCCGTCGCGCGCGACGGCGAGGCGACGCGCATGCGGGCCGAGTTGGACGAGGTGATCTGATGCCCATCGTCGTCGACATCGATGTGATGCTCGCCCGGCGCAAGATGTCCGTCGGCGAGCTCGCGGAGCGCGTGGGCATCACGCCCGCCAATCTGGCGGTGCTCAAGAACGGCCGCGCCAAAGCGGTACGGTTCGCGACTCTGGCCGCGCTCTGCGAGGCACTCGACTGCCAGCCGGGCGATCTGCTGCGCTGGGAGGCCGAGGCCGAGGACGCCGCCTCCGTCGAGGCCGACGCGACCGTCCGGTGAGTGGTCGGACGCGATCCACATGATGGACATGTCTTGTTGGGGGCACGGGGTTCGGGTCATCATGCGGCCATGAACCCCGCCCTGGTCTCCCGCCGCCACGTGGATCTGCTGCGTGTCTCGGGGATGCTGTGTCGGGTCGACGCGCTCTGCCGCGCGCACTGTTGCTGACCGCTCCATCGAGCCGCAGCAACCCCTTCCGCCGCTGACCGCACGGGTTCCCCGGGCCGCCGGGTGGGTCTGATTCCTGTCGACGCCACCTCGCGGGCCGCCGGTCTGCGGTGTCCTCCCCGTTCCCCGCTCCGGACTCCCCGTCGAGGTGTGCCCGCATGTCCACCCCTGGCCCCGTTCTGCACTGGTTCCTGCCCACGGGCGGTGACGGCCGCGACCCCGGCGGCGTCACCGCCGTCCAGGGCCGCACCGCCGCCGCCACCCGCCGCACCGCCGACCTCGGCTATCTCGCCCAGGTCGCCCGCGCGGCCGAGCGCGCCGGCTTCGCGAAACTCCTGACGCCGGTGGGACTCGGCTGCGTGGATCCCTGGGTGCTCACCCCGGCCGTCGCCGCCGTCACCGAACGCATCGGGTTCCTCGTCGCCTTCCGCGCGGGGCTCGCCCAGCCCACGCTCGTCGCCCAACAGGCCGACACCTTCCGCCGGTTGTTCGGCGACCGCATCGCCCTGAACGTGGTCACCGGCGGCGATCCGGCCGAGCAGCGGGCGTACGGCGACCCGTTGCCCAAGGAGGAGCGCTACGCGCGGACCGGCGAACTCATGCACGTCGTAAAGGAGTTGCTGGACGGCAAACCCGTGGACTTCGCGGGACGCCACGTACGGGTGGAGGGCGCCCGCCTCGACGCACCGGAGACGGCGTCGCACGTCCCGCTCTACTTCGGCGGCGCGTCCGCCGCCGCCGAGGACGTCGCCGCACGCCACGCCGAGGTCCAACTCCTGTGGGGCGAACCGCCGGCGGCGATCGCCGAACGTATCGCGCGCGTACGGGACAAGGCCGCGCGGCGGGGCCGTCGGCTGCGGTTCGGGATCCGGCTGCACATCATCACCCGGGACACCGCGGCCGAGGCCTGGGCGGAGGCCGGCCGGATCCTCGCCGGACTCGACCCGGCGGCCGTCCGCGCCTCCCAGGAACGCTTCGCCCGCATGGACTCCACCGGGCAGGCGCGGATGGCCGCCCTGCACGGCGGCTCGGCCGAGAACCTCACCGTGGCGCCCAACCTGTGGGCCGGTATCGGGCTCGTGCGCGAGGGTGCCGGGACCGCGCTGGTCGGCTCGCACGACGAGGTCGCCCAACGGCTCTTCGAGTACGGGCAGTTGGGCATCGACGAGTTCGTCCTGTCCGGCTATCCGCACCTGGAGGAGGCCTACCGGGTCGGCGAAGAGGTCGCGCCCCGCCTGCGGGCCCTCACCGAGGCGGCGGCGTGACCCTGCTGAAGGAAACGGCCCACGACACCACGCGCGGCACCCGTCCCGCACCGGACGGACCACCGCGCCGGACCACCTGGGCGGGCGCCGCCGCCCTGCGCTGGACGGCCCTGCGCCTGGTCGCCCTCGCCGTCCTCGTCGCCGGCTGGCAGGCCGTGGTCGTCGCGGGCGTCTGGCCGCGCGTCCTCGTCCCGTCGCCCGGGGACGTCTGGCACGCCTTCGTCGAGGCGTCGACCGTCCACGACGGGGTGCGCGGCTTCAGCAACCACCTGCTGGTCGAACACCTCGGAGTCTCCCTGCGCCGGATCGGCATCGGCACGGGGTACGCGGCCCTGGCCGGTGTTCCGCTGGGCCTGCTGATCGGCGTCGTCAAACCGGTCGCCGTGGTCCTGGAACCCGCCGTCACGTTCCTGCGCACGCTGCCCCCACTCGCGTACCTCTCGCTGCTGGTCATCTGGTTCGGCATCGACGAGTCCCCGAAGATCTGGCTGCTCGTCATCGCCGCGCTCCCGCCCGTCGCGGCCGCCACCGCGGCCGCCGTGCGCGGCGTGCCCGGAGACCTGGTGGAGGCCGCGCGGGCGCTCGGCGCGGGGCCCGTGTCGCTGCTGCTCTCCGTGCGGCTGCCCGCCGCCCTGCCGGAGATCCTGACCGGCGTCCGGATCGCGGTCGGCATCGCGTACACCTCGGTCGTCGCCGCCGAGACCATCAACGGCACACCGGGCATCGGCGGCATGATCCGGGACGCCCAGCGCTACAACCAGACCGACGTCGTCATCGCCGGGATCATCGCCATCGGCCTCTCCGGGATCGTCCTCGACGCGCTCTTCAAGGGCGTGGAGCGGCTGGCGGTTCCCTGGCGCGGCCGCGCCTGACCCCGGCCCACCCCTTCTTCCCGTAGTCCCCTCGTCCGAAGGAACCGCCATGCCCGCCGCACCTCCCCGCACCGCCCTCCTCGCCGCCGCCGTCGCCCTGGTCGCGCTCACCGCGTCCGCCTGCGGTGACGGCGCCGACGCCGCCGAAGGCGGCGGGAAGACCCAGGTGCGCATCGCCTACCAGGCGATACCCAACGCCGATCTGGTGGTGAAGAACCGGCGGCTCCTGGAGAAGGCCCTGCCGGACGTCGACGTGAAGTGGGTGAAGTTCGACTCGGGCGGCGACGTGAACACGGCGGTGATCGCCGGAGCCGTGGACCTCGGGCTCGCCGGTTCCAGCCCGGTCACCAAGGGCCTCTCGGCGCCGCTGAACATCCCGTACAAGGTGGTGTGGATCCACGACGTGATCGGCGAGAACGAAGCGCTCGTCGCCAAGAAGGGCATCGCCTCCGTCAAGGCCCTCAAGGGCAAGAAGATCGCCACGCCCTTCGGGTCGACCTCGCACTACTCCCTGCTCGCCGCACTGGAATCGGCCGGCCTCCGCGCCTCCGACGTGACCCTCGTCGACCTGCAGCCGCAGGACGCGCTGGCCGCCTGGCAGCGCGGCGACATCGACGCCGCGTACGTGTGGACCCCCGCCCTCACCGACCTGGAGAAGGACGGCAAGGTCCTGGTCACCAGCCGGGACATCGCCGAACGGGGAAAGCCCACCGCGGACCTCGGTGTGGTCACCACCGCGTTCGCCGCCGAGCATCCGAAGATCGTGGACGCCTGGCTCGCGGCGGAGGACCAGGCCGTGAAGCTGGCCAAGAGCGACCCCGGCGAGGCGGCCGGCGCCATCGGCGCCGAACTCAACCTCAGCGCCGGAGAGGCCGAGAAGCAGCTCGCCCAACTGGTGCTGCTCACCGCGGAGGAACAGCAGGGCGGCGACTACCTCGGCAAGCCCGGCGCCCCCGGCGCGCTCGCCCGGAACCTGCACGACGCGGCCGTCTTCCTCAAGGACCAGAAGGCCGTCGACGCGGTGCCGGACCAGTCGGTCTTCGACCGGGCGCTCGCGGTCGAGGAGCTGTCCCGTGCCGCGCGTTGAGGACACGGCGTCCGACGCCGAAGCCGGACCGCCCGATGTCGCGCTGTCCGGGGTCGGCGTCCGCTACGGCACGGCCAAGGCGCCCGTGATCGCGGTCTCCGACGTGTCGCTGGCCGTCGGCCCCGGTGAGTTCGTGGTGCTGGTCGGCCCGTCCGGATGCGGCAAGACGACCCTGCTGCGCCTGATCGCCGGGTTCGAGAAGCCCGCCGCCGGGTCGGTGGAGGTGCGGCGCAAGGTCGGCGTCGTCTTCCAGCAGCCGCGCCTCTTCCCCTGGCGCACGGTGGGCGGCAACCTCGCCTTCGCGCTGGCCCGGCACGGCGTCGCCCGAGCCGAACGGGCCGCCCGCGCCGAGGAGTTGCTGTCCCTGGTGGGTCTGCCGGGAATGGCCGGGCGGCGCACCTGGGAGCTGTCGGGCGGCCAGCAGCAGCGGGTGGCCATCGCCCGCGCGCTCGCCGCCGAACCGCAGATCCTGCTGATGGACGAGCCGTTCGCCGCGCTGGACGCGCTCACGCGAGAACGCCTCCAGGAGGAGGTCAGAACGCTGGCGGCGGTCACCGGGGCGACCGTGGTGTTCGTGACGCACTCCGCGGAGGAGGCCGTCCTGCTCGGCTCCCGCGTCGTGGTGATGGCGGCGGGCCCTGGCCGCGTCGTCGACGAACTGCCCGTCCCGCTGCCGCGCGAGGCGACGACCGATGTGGCGGCCCTGCGCGGCGACGCCAGGTTCGCCGCGCTGCGGGCCGAACTCGCGGCCGTCACACGGGAGGTGGCCGCCGTCTAGGACCTGTGCGGCTCCTTGCCCAGCACGTACAGCTCCGGGAGGTTGACCACGATCGCCTCCTGGGTGCTGCGGGCGATCACCACGACGGCCTCCTCGTCGGGGCTCGGGTTCTCCTCCCGGTGGGGGACGAACGGCGGTACGAAGATGTAGTCGCCGGGAGCCGTGCGGATGCGTACCTCCTCCGGGGTGCCGGAGGAGTCGTCGAGGAAGACGAACTCCGGGTGGCCCTTCACCACATGGATCGCCGTCTCGGACGCCCCGTGGTGATGGTTCGAGGACGCGGTGACGGGCGCGACATGGGTCTGGCCCATCCACAGCCGCTCGGAGCCGACGCTGTCCCCGCTGATCGCGGCGAACCGGCGCATCCCGCCGGTCTGCGCGGTGTCACCGTCGAGGCCGTCGGCGCGGACGTGGTGCAGCCGCGCGCTCAGGGGGAGTTCGCCCGACCCGGCCAGGTGCGGGTGGAAGGCGTCGTGTCCGGGGTGCGATGTCATGGGATGAAGTCCTGCTCGTCGAAGGGCGCAACGCAAGATCCTGGGGCGACCGTAGAGAGCCGGAGAAAAGGATGTCAAGATGTGTCCATTGGCCGCGGCCCGGCTCCGGCACGCTCCGAGCGGGGCGGACCGGGACGCCGGCACCGACGCTTGGGAAGACGGTGACATGCAGATTTCCGCCAGGGTCGACTACGCCGTGCGGGCACTCGCCGAGCTGGCGGCCGACAGCGCGCGGCCGTTGACGTGCGAGTCCATCGCCTCGGCGCAGGAGATTCCGTTCCGCTTCCTCAAGTCGGTCTTCCGCGATCTGCGGTCCGCCGGGCTCGTGCGCAGCCAGCGCGGCTGCGAGGGCGGGTACTGGCTCGGGCGGGACGCGGCCGAGATCTCCGTCGCCGAGGTGATGACCGCCGTCGACGGCGCGTTCTTCACCGTACGCGGCCAGCGCCCCGAGGCCCTGGGCTACCCCGGCGCCGCGGCCGGACTGCCCGGACTCTGGCACGGGGTCGAATCGGCCGCCGAGACGCTGCTCGCGCGGACCACCATCGCGGATCTCGCCCGGCAGGGAGCGGACGGCAAGGCCGTCACCGCATGAGCGCGGGGGAGCCGGACGCGACACCTCAACCCCTGGTGGACGTCACCGAGTTCACCGATCCGGCCTGCCCCTGGGCCTGGGGCTCCGAGCCGGTCTTCCGGCGGCTGCGACACGGTCTGGCGCCCCGGCTGCGCTGGCGGCGGGTGTTCGGCATCCTCTTCGACGAGGACGACGACCCCGCGCCCGACCCCGACGCCGAAGCGCGCTGGTACGAGGGGTTCATCGAGGGCGTCGCGGGCCACACCCGCGCACCGTACGCCGCCCGGCTGCACTGGCTGACCCGGACCAGCTGGCCCGCGTCCGTCGTGGCCAAGTCCGCCGAGGCGCAGGGCCCGCAGGTGGCCGACCGGGTGCTGCGCAGGCTCCGCGAGACCACCTTCGTCCTGGGCCGCCCCGCGGACGGCCCCGCCGCGGTGGAGGAAGCCGTCCGAGGGGTGCCGGGTCTCGACGTACGCCGGCTCCTCGACGAGCGGGCCCTGGCCGCCGCGCGCGAGGCCGTGCGCGCCGACCGGGCGGAGACGCGCCGCCCCCTCGCCGAGGTGTACGGCCTGCAAGGCCCGGGGCCCCATCCGGGCCGCGCCAAGGAACTGGCCGACGGACACCGGTACGCCCTGCCGACCCTCCTGTTCGAGGGCCCGGGCGGGCGGATCTGCGTACCGGGCTGGCGGCCCCTGCGGGAGTACCTCGACGCGGCGTCGACGGCCGCCGGGGCGCCCCTGGGCCTGCCCGAGCCGCTCGCCCCCGACGCGGCGTCGCGGCTCTGGCGCAGCCTCACCGGGCCCGAACTGCGGCTGCTCACCGGCGGATCGGAGCCGCCCGCGGACGCCGTGCGGGCCGTGACGGGGAACGGCCCGCTGTGGCTGCACCCCGACGAGGCGAAGCACCACCCGGCGACGAAAGCGCAGGCCGCAGGGGTCTCGGCCAATGAGACACCTAAAGGTGTCCATTGACAGCCCGGCGGCCGGCCGTGAGGATATGAGCATGCCTTCGACGCATCCCGGCGTGGTCTGCCGTTACGTGGACTTCCGGCGCACCTCCAGCGCACTCTGTCGCTGAGAAGCCGTGTCGTGACCTCCGCACGGCACCCGTGGCGCCCAGCACGCACCCTCGTCGCACCGGCCGCAAGCCCGAGCAGCTCCGCCGCCGGGACATCCGTCCGCCACACCGAGGGCACGCACTGAACACCACGGGCACCACACGGGGTCAATGACACGGCTTCTGCCCCTGCGGCCGCCGCCTGCCCCTCCCGGCAGCGCGGGCCCGTGCCGAAGCCGGCCCGCCCCGCCTCTCGTGCCGACGCGGCCCTGTCTCCGCGTCGTCCTCCCCTGGCCTCCACCTCCTGTACCCGCGCCCCGCCGTCCGGGCGTTCCATGACCCGCCCGTGCGCCCGTCCGGCGCGGCGCGGTCAGAAAGGTGTGCTCCCATGCCTGCGTTCCGCCTGCCCACCGTCCCCCGACCGCCCTCGGGGCCGTCGTCACCCCTGCTCGACCGCCGCTCCTTCCTCGGCGTCTCGCTCGCCGCCGGGGCCTCCCTCGCCCTGACCGCCTGCGGCGGGCAGTCCACGTCGGCGGCCGGCAGCGACGGCGGCACCCTCAAGTGGGGCTGGGACCTGCCCACTTCATGGGATCCGGTCACCTCGTCGGCGGGCTGGGACGTGCACTCCCTCTCCCTCGTCTACGCGGCCCTGACCCAGCTCGACCCGCAGGGCGACGCCGTACCCGCGCTCGCCGAGAAGTGGACGTACAACGACGAGGGGACCGTGGTCACCTTCACGCTCCGCCAGGGAGCGACGTTCGGCGACGGCGGCCCGGTCGACGCGACGGCCGTGAAGAAGAGCCTCGAACGCGGCCGTGACGACGAGAAGTCCCTCGTGGCCTCCCAGCTGACCGGTGTGCGGAAGATCAGCGCCCTGGACGCGCACACCGTCGAACTCCGCCTGGCCGCACCCGACTTCCAGATACCGACCCTGCTCGCGGGCAAGACCGGGATGATCGTCGATCCGAAGGTCTTCGAGAAGGACCCCGCGAGCCTGGCCACGAAGCCGGCCGGCGCCGGACCGTACGCACTCGTCTCCTACGTGGAGAACTCCAAGGCGGTCCTCAAGCGCAACCCCGCCTACTGGGACGCGAAGAGAATCAAGACCGAGAACTTCGAGCTGTATCCGCTCCCGGAGCCCTCCACCGTCGTCGCGGCGCTCACGTCCGGCCAGTACAACGTCGCCCAGATCCCCGGCAGCCAGGTCAAGGCCGCCCGCGCCGCCGGACTCAAGGTGCAGGTCATCCCGTCCATGGTGGTGGCCGTCCTCGATGTGCACAACGGCCGCGAGCCCTTCACCGACCCGGACGTCATCCTCGCCCTGAAGTACGCCATCGACCGCGAGGAACTGCTGAAGACGGCCTCCTTCGGCTACGGCGAGACCACCCGACAGCCCTTCCCCAAGGGCTACGCGGGCCACGACCCCGCACTCGACAAGCTGTTCCCCCACGACCCGCAGAAGGCCAGGGAACTCCTCGCGAAGGCCGGCCACGCCGACGGGCTGAAACTCACGCTCACCACCCAGAAGGCGGAAGGCGTACCGGAGTTGATCCAGGCCCAGCTGAAGAAGGTCGGGATCACCGCCACCATCGAGACGATCCCCGCCGACCAGGCGACGCAGATCGTCTACATCCAGCGCGCCAAGGCGCTCAACGTCGACCAGTTCGCCGGACGCGACTCCGCCACCCAGGCCTTCCAGGTGCTGTTCGGCAAGGAGGGCCTGATGAACCCCGGGCGCACCACGACGCCCGCACTCGAAAAGGCCCTCGACGCCGTCCGCCGCACCCCGCTGGACGCGGCCGACTACCCCGAGGTGCTCCAGAAGGCCACCGGCATCGCGGTGCGCGACATGCCGAACGTGTTCCTGTACACCGTCCCGCGCATCCTCGCCCGCAACCCCGAGGTCTCCGAGATCCCCGCCTACACCGTCGTCCAGCGCTTCGACGGGGTGACCGTCGGATGAGCGCGCCCGCCGTCGGCTCCCGACGGGCCCGGCCGCTCGGCCGACTCGCCGCGGCGCCCCGCCCCCTCGGCCGGGCCGCCGTCACCACCGGCACCGTCTTCCTGCTCGCCTCGCTCCTGACGTTCGCACTCGGCGCGCTCTCCGCGGCCAACCCCGCGGCGGCCGTCCTCGGCGACCTCGCCACACCGGCCGACATCGCGCGCATGGAGGCCCAGTTCGGCCTCGACCGGCCGCTGCCCGTCCAGTACGTGAGCTGGCTCGGGCACGCGCTCAGCGGCGACCTCGGCGTCTCCTGGTTCACCGGGGTGCCGGTGGCGGACAGCATCGCCCAGGCCCTCCCCGTCGACCTGTCCATCGCCGGACTCGCGCTGCTGCTCGCCGTGGTGATCGGCGGCGGCGCCGGGATCGCCGCCGCGCTGCACGCGGGCGGGCGGATCGACCGGGCCGTCACCCTCGTCTGTTCGGTGCTCGCGACACTGCCGCCGTTCCTCATCGGGATCGTCCTGATCGTCGTCTTCGCCGTCCAGTTCGGCGCGCTGCCCACCGGCGGCTACGAGCCGCTGAACGCGGGCGCCGGGCCCTGGCTGCGGTACGCGATCCTGCCCGCCCTCGCGCTCAGCCTCGACGCCGCCGCCTCCCTCGCCCGGCAACTGCGCACCTCCCTGGTCGGGGCGTTGCGCGAGAACTACGTCGTCGGCGCCGAGATGCGCGGATTCTCCGCCCGGCGCGTGCTGTTCGGCCACGTCCTGCGCAACGCGGCGGGGCCCGCCCTCACCGTCCTCGGCATGAGCGTGCCGGTCATCCTCGGCGGCGCCGTCGTCACCGAGAAGATCTTCAACCTGCCGGGGATCGCCCAACTCTCCCTCCAGGCCGCCGAACGGCACGACATCCCCGTCGTGCAGGGCACGCTCCTGGTCACCGTCGCCGTCGTGCTCGTCGCCAACATCGCCGTCAACGCGGCCCTCGGCGCGCTCAATCCGGCCGCCCGCAGGAACGGGCGCGCCGCACGCAAGGGGGAGTCCGCATGAGAATCCTCCGGATCACCTGGCGGCAGCGCTCGGCCAAGGCCGCCCTCGCCGTGCTCGCCGTGGTGGCGGTGCTCGCCGTCGCGGGCGGCGCGCTCGCGCCGGCCGACCCGCTGGCGCAGCACCCCGCCGACATGCTCCAAGGTCCCAGCGCCGCCCACCTGTTGGGCACCGACTACCTCGGCCGGGACGTCCTGAGCCGTGTCGTGTCCGGGACGGCCCTCTCGATCGGCGGCGCGCTGGAGGCCGTCGGCGCCGCCCTGCTGGTCGGCGTCGTCCCGGGGCTCGCGTCGGTCTGGCTCGGCCCGGCCGTGGAATGGAGCACCCAACGGGCCGCCGACACGCTGATGATCATGCCGTTCACGGTCTTCGCGATCGCCGTCGTCGGAGCCCTCGGCAACGGCATGCACCAGGCCATGCTCGCCCTCGGCGTCCTCTTCGCGCCGCTGTACTTCCGCGTCACCCGGGCCGCCGCGCTCGGCCTGAAGCAGGCCCAGTACGTCGAGGCCGCCGAGCTGATGGGCGCCTCCCGCCGCTGGATCCTGCGCACCCACGTCTGGGGCAAGATCCTGCCGACGGTCGCGGTGACCACCGCACAGGTGACGGGCCAGGCCCTGCTGGTCGTCTCCTCGCTCACCTTCCTCGGCCTCGGCGTCAAGGCGCCCGCGCCGACCTGGGGCGGGATGCTCGCCTCCGACCTCGGCTATCTCGCCCAGCAGCCGTGGGCGCCGCTCGTGCCCGGCGCCGCGATCATGATCACCGTAGGGGCGCTCAACCTGCTCGCGGACGCGATCCGCGACGGCGGCGCGCAGCCCGTGGCCCTCGCCGCCGCGCCCCCCGCGCACCCGGCGCCGGAGAAGCCCGCCGCCGCGCCGGCGGCCCCCGTACTGGATCCCCGCCGGACCGAGGAGGCCGAGCGCCGTGTCACCACTGGCTGAACTCACCGGAACAGAGACGCCGACCGCCCCCGTCCTCACCGTCGAGGGCCTCGACGTGACCGTCGGCCCCTCCGTGACCGCCGTCCGCGACGTGTCCTTCACCCTCGCCCGCGGCGAGTCGGTCGGCCTGGTGGGGGAGTCGGGCAGCGGCAAGAGCCTCACCTGCCGCTCCGTGCTCGGCGTCCTGCCGCACGGCTGCGCGGTCGCCGCCGGAACGGCGACGCTCGCCACGGACGCCACCGACCTGACCGCCCTCACCCGCCGCGAGTGGAACGCCGTACGCGGCCGACGCGTCGGAGCCGTCTTCCAGGACCCCGCCTCGTACCTGAACCCCTCGCTCACCGTGGGCGGACAGCTCGCCGAACAACTGCGGGTCGGCCTCGGCCTCGCACGGTCCGCCGCACGACGCCGCGCCGTCGAACTGTTCGCGGCGGTCGGGCTGCACCGGCCGGCGGAACTCTTCCACCAGTACCCGCACGAGCTGTCCGGCGGCATGCTCCAGCGGGTCCTCATCGCCATCGCCGTCTCCTGCGAGCCGGAACTCCTCATCGCCGACGAGGCGACGACCGCCCTGGACGTCGTCATCCAGGCGGAGATCCTCGAACTGCTCCGGACCCTGCGGGCCGAACGCGGTCTCGCGCTCCTGCTCGTCACCCACGACCTCGCCGTCGTCGCCGAGGCCTGCGACCGCGTGATCGTCATGTACGCGGGCGAGATCGTCGAGGACGGGCCGACCGCCGAGGTGCTGGCCGCGCCCGCGCACCCGTACACCGAGGCGCTGCTGCGCGTGGCCTCCCTCGGCGACTGGGGACGCCGGGAACTCGACACCATCCCCGGCCGCCCGCCCGAGACGGGGGCCGAGCTGCCGGGCTGCCGGTTCGCCGAGCGGTGCGCCCACGCCACCCGCGAGTGCGACGACGGGCCGATCGCCCTGCGCACCCTGGGCGGTGGCCGGCGCACCCGCTGCATACGCCCCGCAGGACCCGCCGCACCGGAAGGAGCCACGCGGTGACCACCACTCCCGACACCCTGCTGGAGATCGACGGCCTCGCCGTGTCCTACGGACGCCGGGGCGCCGTCCGCGGAACCGCCCGGCGCACCCGGGTCCTCACCGGCGTCGAACTCGACGTCCGGGCGGGGGAGATCGTCGGCGTCATCGGCGAGACCGGCTCCGGCAAGACCACCCTCGCCCGGGCCGCCGTCGGCCTGGTGCGGCCCGATGCCGGCGCCGTGCGCTTCGGCGGCCGGGAGCTGACCGGGCTCGACCGGCGCGCCCTGC
The DNA here is from genome assembly GCF_040645755.1 of Streptomyces sp. NPDC046716. NCBI lineage: Bacteria > Bacillati > Actinomycetota > Actinomycetes > Kitasatosporales > Streptomycetaceae > Streptomyces > Streptomyces sp. NPDC046716. Next base: position 50,572 of record NZ_JBEYYU010000037.1, on the reverse strand, counting down.
GCGCGTTCCGGCGCTCGGGCCAGGTCCAGTACATGTTCCAGGATCCGCTGCGCTCCCAGGACCCCGACCTGACGGTCCGCCGGATCGTCGCCGAACCCCTCACGGTGGCGGGCTTCCTCACCCGGCAGGAACGGGCCGCACGCGCCGACGAGGCGCTGGCCCTCGTCGGCCTGGAGGCCGACCGGTTCGGGGACCGCGTCCCCGCACAGCTCTCCGGCGGCCAGCGGCAGCGCGTCTCGCTCGCCCGGGCCATCGTCACCCGGCCCCGGCTGCTGTTCAGCGACGAACCCGTCAGCGCCCTCGACGCCTCCAACCGCAATCTCGTCCTCGCCCTCCTCGACCGGCTCCGCAGGGAACTGGGCCTCTCCATCGTCGTCATCTCCCACGACCTGTCCTCCCTCGCCGGCATCGCCGACCGGGTCGCCGTCCTCTACCGGGGCCGGCTCGTCGAACAGGGCCCCATCGGCGACGTCCTCCAGCACCCGCGCCACCCCTACACGGCCCTGCTCACCGCCTCCGCCCCCAGCGTCCGGGGCGAACACCGGCTGCTCCCGGCCCAGTTGAGGGCGCCCGGCGACCGCGAGCCCTGGCCGGACGGCACCGGCTGCGTGTTCGCCGCGCGCTGCCGGTTCGCCGACGACACCTGCCGCACGGAGCCCGAAGCGGTCCGCGCCGCCGAGCGCACCGTGGCCTGCCACCACGCCGCGACGTGGCGCGAGCGCATCAACTGAACCGTCTCTCTCCTCACCCCTTCTGGAGTCACCCCGCCATGTCCGTCGAATTCATCGGCTTCGCCGCCACCCACGAGTCCAGCGAGAGCGGCCCCCGCCCCGAAGGCCCCGTCGTCCAGCCCGAGTACGTACGCGAGGTCGCGCGCGTCCACGAGGCGTCCGGCTTCGACCGGGTCCTGATCGCCCACTCCTCCGCGAGCCCCGACGGCTTCGTCGTCGCCGACCAGGTCCTTCAGCACACCAGCCGCCTCGGCGTCCTCCTCGCCCACCGGCCCGGCTTCGTCGCCCCGACCCTGGCGGCCCGCAAGTTCGCCACCCTGGACGCCTTCCACCCGGGCCGGGTCGCGCTGCACGTCATCACCGGCGGCGACGACGCCGACCAGGCTCGCGACGGCGACTTCACCGACAAGCCGACCCGCTACCGCCGCACCGACGACTTCCTCGACGTGGTCCGCAAGGAATGGACCTCCACCGAACCCTTCGACCACGAGGGCGAGTTCTACCGGGTCGCGGGCGGCCTCTCCACGGTCCGCCCGGCCGCCCCGATCCCCGTCTACTTCGGCGGCGCCTCCGCCGACGCCGTCCGCACCGGCGGCAGGCACGCCGACGTCTACGCCTTCTGGGGCGAGCCGCTGGCCGGTGTCGCCGAGCGCATCCGCGAGGTACGGGCCGCCGCCGCGCCGCACGGCCGCAGCCCCCGGTTCAGCGTCAGCCTGCGGCCGATCGCCGCCGCGACCGAGACCGAGGCATGGGAGCGGGCCAGGGAGATCCTGCGCCTGACCAAGGAACGCTTCGGCGACCTGCGGAAGTCCTTCCCCCTCGACCACGCCGAGCAGCGCGGCTCCCAGCGTCTTCTGGAGTACGCGGCCCAGGGCGAGGTCCACGACAAGCGGCTGTGGACCGAGATCGCCCGGACGACGGGCGCCGCCGGCAACTCCACCGCTCTGGTGGGCAGTTACGAGCAGGTCGCCGACGCCCTCCTGGACTATGTGGCGCTGGGCGTCACCACGCTCCTCATCCGCGGCTTCTCCCCGCTCGCCGACGCCCGCGACTACGGCACCCTCATCGACCTGGTGCGCTCCTCGCCCGCGGCGGCCGCCTCGACGGACGAGGCCGTGGTGCCCGCGTGAGCCTGGCCCGTACGCATCCCCGTCCCGAACCCGCCGCCGACCGGGGCACCGACCTCCCCGCCCTGCGGCTCGACCGGCTCCCCGAGATCACCCGCGCCCTCGCCGCCCGCGCCGACACCCACGACCGGGAGGCGTCCTTCCCCGCCGACGGCATCGCCCTCGTCCACGACGCGGGACTGCTCACCGCGACCGTCGCCGCCCGGCACGGCGGGCCCGGCGCCGGACTCACGGACACCGTCCGCATCCTGCGCGCCCTCGGCACGGGCGACCCCGCCGTCGCCCTGATCAGCGCCATGACCCTGTTCGTGCACGCGGCCGAGGCCCGGACGCCGCGCTGGCCCACGGCCGCGTACGCCGAATTCCTCGACACCGCGGCGGTCCGCCCCGCCCTGGTCAACCATCTGCGCGTCGAACCCGAGCTGGGCAGCCCGGTCCGCGGCGGACTGCCCGCGACCACCGCCCACCGCGCGGGCGACCACTGGCTGCTCACCGGCCGCAAGATCTACTCGACGGGCGCCGTCGGACTCGACCGGATGCTCGTCTGGGCCCGCACCGACGAGGACCCGGTGCGCGTCGGCTCGTTCCTGGTCCCCGGGGACAGCCCGGGGCTGACCGTCGAGCCGACCTGGGACCACGTCGGACTGCGGGCGAGCCGCAGCGACGACGTGCTCCTCGACCGCGTACGCGTCCCCGTGGACGACGTCGTCGCGCTGGCCGCCCCCGGTCCCGCGACGCCGGACGCCGTGAGCGGCGCCTGGGGCGCGCTCGGCCTCACCGCCCTGTACCTCGGGGTCGCCGAGGCCGCCCGCGACTGGCTCGTCGGCTTCCTCCACGAACGCGTCCCCACCGGACTCGGCGCCCCGCTCGCCACCCTGCCCCGCTTCCAGAGCGCCGTCGGCGAGATCGAGACCGCGCTGACCGGCGCCACCGTCCTCGTCGACGCGCTCGCGGCTGCCGTCGACGCGGGCGACCCGGACGCCCCCGGCCGGGCGGGCGCCGCCAAACTCCTCGGCACCCGCGCCGCCATCGGCGCCGTCGAACAGGCCCTCCAGCTCACCGGCAACCACGGCCTGACCCGTGCGGGCCCGCTCCAGCGGCACTACCGCGACGTGCTCTGCAGCCGGATCCACACCCCGCAGGACGACTCCCTCCTCACCGCCGCCGGCCGCGCGGCCCTCGACCGCCACCCCCTCGCAGCGAAGGACACCCAGTGACCACGACCCGACCCCCCTCCCGGACCGTCGAGTTCATCGGCATGATCGGCACCCGCGACGGCTCCGAGACCCGGCCGGCCCACGGCCCGGTGATCGACCCGGCGTACACCGCCCGGTTCGCCCGCGCCCACGAGGACGCCGGCTTCGACCGCATCCTCATCGGCTACAGCTCCACCCGGCCCGACGGCGCCCAGGTCGCCGCGTACGTCGCCGCCCGCACCGAACGCCTCGGCCTGCTCATCGCCCACCGGCCCGGCGTCATCGCCCCGACGCTCGCCGCACGCAGCTTCGCCACCCTCGACCGATTCACCGGGGGACGGGTCGCCGTCCACACCATCACCGGCGGAGACGACACCGAACAGCGGCGCGACGGCGACTACCTGGACAAGGACGAGCGCTACGACCGGACCGACGAATACCTCGGCATCCTCCGGCGCGCCTGGTCCGCCGACACGTCCTTCGGCCACCAGGGCCGCCACTACCGCTTCGAGGACTACACCCCCGGCGTGCTGCCCCACCGGGAGTCCGGCATCCCGCTCTACTTCGGCGGATCGTCCGAGGCCGCCTACCGGGTGGGCGGCAAGCACGCCGACACGTTCGCGCTGTGGGGCGAGCCGCTCGCCGAGACCGCCCAGCAGATCGCCGCCGTCCGCGCGGCCGCCGAGGCCGCCGGCCGCACCGAACCCCCGGGCATCAGCGTCTCCTTCCGTCCCATTCTGGCCCCGACCGAGGAACTCGCCTGGGAACGCGCCCACCGCATCCTCGACACCATCAAGGCCGGACCGGGCCGCCCCTTCTTCCCCAACTCCGCCGCCGTGCCGCAGAACACCGGGTCCCAGCGGCTGCTCGCCGCCGCGGCCAAGGGCGATCTGCACGACCGCTGCCTGTGGACGCCGACCGCCACCGCGAGCGGCGCGGGCGGCAACACCACCGCCCTCGTCGGCACCCCCGAGACGGTGGCCCGGGCCCTGCTCGACTACATCGACATCGGCGCCACCACGATCCTCATCCGCGGTTACGACCCGCTCGACGACGCCATCGACTACGGACGCCATCTGCTGCCCCTGGTCCGTCAGGAACTCGCCCACCGCGCCGCCCTCACCCCCGCAGGAAGCACCCGATGACCCACGTCGCCCCGGCCGCCACCGCGCACAGCTGGCGGCCGCCCGCACCGATCGCCCCGCGCGGCACCCTCGTCGTCCTCCCCGGACGCGGTGAACACGGCCCGGTCTACGAGCGGTTCGGCCGCCGCCTGTCGGCGGACGGGTACGTCGTGCACGCCCTGGACACCACACCCGAGCACGACGCCGCCGACATCCTCCTGGCGGTGGCCGGGGTGCTCGGCACGGCCCCCGCCGCCCCGGTCGTCCTCGTCGGCAGCGACACGGGCGCCCTCCAGGCGCTGAACGCCGCCGCGCGGGCCGGGGGAGAGGTGCCGCTCGCCGGACTCGTCCTCGCCGGGACGGCGTCGGCGGCCGGGGGCGAGGCCCTGGACTGGGACGCGGAGCTGACCGCCCGCACCTCCTGCCCGACGCACCGTCAGAAGCTCAACGAAGACGCCGAGTTCGGCCGTGGCAGGCTCACCGACGCTCTCCCCGTCCACCTCCTGACCGCGGACGGCGCCCCGGCCGTCCCCGTGCTGCTGTTGCACGGCGGCGCCGACCCGCTGACACCCCTCGAAGAGGCCCGCGCGCTCGCCCGCCGCCTTCCGCGCGCCGACTTCGGTGTCGTGCGCGACGGCGTGCACGACGTCCTCAACGACGCCTCCCACCGCACGACCGCGGCCGCCGTCGTCCAGTGGCTGGAACGCCTGCGGGCCGACGACGGCCTGCGCCCGATCCTCACCCTCGAACGGCCCGATCCGCTCCAGCCGCTCGAACAGCACTGACCGCGACCGACCGAAAGGCGAGCGCCATGACCACCACGTCCCTCCAGCCCGTACACCCGTCCACGGCCACCGGGGCTCCCGGGGCCGCCGACGCCGTCGGGGCCGACGCGATCCTCCGCCGCACCCTGCGTCGGCACGCCTCCGGCATCACCGTGATCACCGTTCCCGGACCCGCCGGATTCACCGCGACGTCGTTCACGTCCGTCTCGCTCGAACCGGCCCTCGTCTCCTTCTGCCTCGGCGCCACCGCGTCGACCGCCGCCGCGGTCCAGCGCGCCGAGCGGTTCGCCGTCCACCTGCTCGGTGCGGAGAACACCGACCTGGCCCGGCAGTTCGCCCGCAGCGGCATCGATCGCTTCGAGGGAGTCCGGTACCGGCGGGAGGCCGACGGTCTGCCCGTCCTGACCGACGCCCCGGCCTGGCTCACCGCCCGGGTCGTCTCCCTCCAGCGCCTCGGTGATCACCACCTCGTCGTCGGCCAGATCGACTCCGGCGACGTCCGGCAGGAGGCTCCGGCGCTGGTGCACCACGCGGGAGAGTTCGCGTCGGTCTCCGCCGTGGGCTGACCGGTCCGGAACGGACGAACCGGGCACGCGTGCGTTCAGGCGGTGTGCGGTTCGTCGTTCACGCCGGCCGACGGTGCGGCGGTCGGCGGGGTGAGGGAGTGGTACGCGGCGCGGGCGTGGGCCAGGCGCGCCGCCGTGGTGCCGACGAGGGTGGCGCCGAGGAGGCAGGTGAGCCAGAGGCTGTCACGGTCCGCGGTCCAGCTCAGCGTGCCCGTGGGCGGGATCGCGAACCCGTTGAGGAACAGCCAGCACAGCACGGCGGTGCCGGGCGCCGCCGTGAAGCGGGCGAAGAAGCCCAACAGGGTCGCGAGCACGGACAGCACCGTGAGCGCGAGCAGCGGCCGGGTCTGCCCGGCGACCGAGTTGAGGAGCACCACGAACAGCAGCGCCGTGGCGCAGGCGGCCGCCCACACCAGCGGCGTCGCCACGGGCCGGGGGACGGGGCGCTGCCCGGCTCTCAGGAACACCCACTTGATCACGTTCGTGCTTCCTTCCGGCACCGGCGACGGACGGGCAGGCCGACGCACACCGCCGATGCGGCCACGGCCGTACGGGCTGCCAGGACCGCCATTCTCCCACCCGCCCCACGCCGACCGGCCGGGGTCACCCGGCCTGTGCCGCCGCGGCCCTGCCCCGCGCCGTAGCCCGGGCCAGCACCTCGGGGTCGGAGGCCCACAGGAGGGTGCCGCCGAGACGGGTGATGCGCCAGCCGTCCGCCGTGCGGGTGGCCTCGACGCGGCACCGTTCGCCCAGGGTGAGGGCCGGCGCGGGGACCGTCGCCGGTGTCCCCGCCGGATCGTGGGCCACCAGGAAGATCAGCCGGTTGAGGTCCACGGCGGCGCGGTCGCCGTCGAGCTCGACGGCCGGGTTGGTGTGCAGGTGCTGGGTCACGGCCCAGTTCGACCGGCCGCGCGCCGCCTGCGCGGTGAGCGCGTCGATGCCGCGGGAGAGCCCGCCCGGCGTCACCGCCTCCGCGTCCGGGGTGAAGATCGCCGCGGTCTCGTCGGCGGTGAAACGGCTCTCGTCCAGCCAGCGGTCCCAGCGGGCGAGCAGATCTAGCAGAGCGGCGCGGTCGTCGAGCATGGCGTCGGACATGGAGAACCCCTCGTTGCGTTAGCCGTACTAACGTTTATGTCGCTAACGAAAGTAGGCCGTTAGGGGAACTAACGCAAGGGGTACGATCCCGCCATGCCCGCAGAACGCCCGGAGTCCCCGGAACCCCCAGGGGTCGCACCCCCGGTCCCCGCCCGCCTCGACGGCCTCCCCAGCAGGTTGCTCAACCTCGCCGCCATGCGCGCCGACCGGGTGGTGGGGGAGAAGCTCGCCGGCGCCGACTCCCGCCGGTGGCACTACGCGGTGCTGGCCGTCCTCGCCGAGAGCGGCCCCGCCAGCCAGGCCGGACTCAGCCGCCGTACCGGCATCTACCGCAGCGACATGGTGGCCGTCCTCAACGAGCTGGCGGAGCGGCGGCACGTCGAGCGTGCCCCCGACCCCGACGACCGCCGGCGCAACGTCGTCACCGTCACCCCCTCGGGCCGCCGCCACCTCGCCCGCCTGGACCTGCTGATCGCCGAGGCCCAGCGGGAGCTCCTGGAGCCGCTGACGGAGCCTCAACGCGGCCAACTGGTCGAGCTGTTGACCCGGCTCACCGCGGGAGGGCATCCCTGACCGGAGCGGGGGCGGCCGGCCGGACGCGCCGTGTGCGCGGGCCGAAGACGGCCAGCACCAGCGCCCCGACCGTCCACGTGCCGGCGATGAAGAAGAAGACGCTCCGGTAGCCGTGGCCGTTGTAGAGCGCCGCCACGATCAGCGGTCCCGCCGCGTTGGACAGCCGGCCGAGCCCGTACGAGACGCTCGTGCCCAGCGAGCGTCCTGGAGTGTCGAACAGCTCGGGGGAGTAGGCGTACGCCAGGGCCGTGTAACCGCGCTCGAAGAAGTTCACCAGGAAGCCGAACACGACGATGAGCGCCGGGCTGAACGTGAGCCCGTACAACAGGCCGCACACCGCGATGACCAGGCCGAACGCCGTCAGCGACCACTTGCGTTCGAAACGGTCGGTGACCAGGGAGGCGAGATAGGAGCCCAGCGGCGCGCCGACCGTCGTCAGCGCCACGTAGAACACGGACTTCTCCACACTGAAGCCCTCTTTCGCCAGCAGGGTCGGCGCCCAGCTCGAATAACCGAAGAAGCCGATGGTCTGCGTCACCCACAGCACGGTGAGCAGCAGCGTCGGGTAGAGGTACTTCTTCTGCAGGAGCAGCTTCAACGGCCGCTTGGGGGAGGGGACTTCGGCGACCGGAGGGGCCGGTTCGGGGAGCGGGCCGTGCTCCGCGGCGACCCGCGCCTCGATCTCGCGCAGCACCGCGTCGGCGGCGGCGTGGTCGCCCCGGCTCTCGTGCCAGCGCGGCGACTCCTTGAGATGCCTCGTGAACAGGACCAGCAGGATGCCCAGGGATCCCCACAGATAGACCAGGCGCCACGACCAGTCGCTGAGCGGGACGACCAGGCTGGCGATGAGGTTGGTGACCGGGGTGCCGCAGATGCCGATGACGATCGCGTACGCCTGGTACTTGCCGCGGACCGCCGCCGGGTACATCTCGTTGACGTAGACGACAGCGACCACGGTCATCGCCGACAGGCCCGCCGAGGTCAGCACGCGGAACACGCCCAGGGACCACAGGTCCCAGGAGAAGACCGAGGCGAACGAGAACAGCGCGAAGAAGAACGTCGTCCACAGCAGCGCACGTTTGCGGCCCCAGCGGTCGGCGATCACTCCGCCGACGAGCGAACCGATGAACATGCCGACGAACGACAGCGAGGTGACATAGGCGACCTGATCGACCGTCACCCCCCATACGTCGACGAGCTTGGGCGCCGTGGTCGCGAAGCTGTTGATGTCCGCGAACTCGAAGAAGTACGCGAAGGACACGGCGAGCAGGGTGAGTTTGTGGAACCGGGCGATGGGGAGCCGGTCGAGCCGGTTCAGCGCGTTGGCAGAGTGCACGGGGACGCCTTTGTCGAATTCGTCGAACTGGTCGAAGGGTGGGCGGGAGGGCGAGGGAGGTCAGGCCTGCTCGCCGGGCCAGTACAGGCGCATCGGGTTGGCGACGAGGAGCCGGTGCCGCTGGTCGTCGGTGACCGCCACGTGCCGTACGTGGTCCACGAGGAGCCCGTCGTCGGGCATGTGGTCGGTGAGGTTCGGGTGCGGCCAGTCGGTGCCCCACAGCACCCGGTCGGGGAACTCCTCCACCACGCGGCGCCCGAACGGCACGACATCGGTGTAGGCGTGCCGCTCGCCGTCGAGGGCGGCGGGCCCGCCGACGCTCAGGCGCTCCGGGCAGGTCACCTTCACCCACACGTCGTGCCGCTCCACGAACCGCAGGAACCCGCTGAACTCCGGGCCGTCCACGGGCCTGCCCACGTCCGGGCGTCCCATGTGGTCCACCACCAGCGGCGCGGGCAACGAGCCGAAGAAGTCCGCCAGTTCGGGCAGCTCCGCGCTCTCGAAGTAGAGGACGATGTGCCAGCCCAGCGGGGCGATCTTCCGGGCGATTCTCCGCAGCGCCTCCTTCGGCGACGCGTCCACCAGGCGCCGTACGAAGTTGAAGCGGACCCCGCGCACACCCGCGGCGTCGAGGTCGCGCAGCTCGGCCCCGCTGATGTCCGGCCGGACGGTGGCGACACCGCGCGCCCTGCCGCCCGAGGCACGGACGGCGTCGACCATCGCGGAGTTGTCCGCGCCGTGACAGGTGGCCTGCACGATCACGTTGCGGGCGATGCCGAGGTGGTCGCGCAGCGCGAACAGCTCGTCCTTGCCGCCGTCGCAGGGCGTGTACTTGCGCTCGGGCGCGAAGCCGAACTCGGCCTGCGGGCCGAAGACATGGCAGTGCGTGTCGACGGTCCCGGCCGGCAGCCGGAACTCCGGCACCGACGGATCCCGGTACCAGTCGAGCCAGCCGGGGGTCTTGGGGGAGAGCGTGTGCATGAGAGGGGAACTCCTGAGGGGAGGGAGGGTCTTGTGCCGGTCCGGAAGTCAGCGGCCCTGGCGCTTCAGCAGGGCGTCGAGGCGCGGGTAGACCGCGCGGGCGTTGTGCTCCTGGACCGCCGCCAGCTCGTCCGCGGGCAGCCGCGCGGCCTCGGCGTACCGGCGCGTGTCGTCGAAGTGGTGGCCCGTGCACGGGTCGATGTCGCGGACGGCGCCGATCATCTCGGAGGCGAAGAGGATGTTGCGGGACGGCACGACGTCGTAGAGCAGGTCGGAGCCCGGCTGGTGGTAGACGCAGGTGTCGAAGAAGACATTGCCGAGGACGTGCTCCTCCAGCGGGGGCTTGCCGAGCGCCATCGCCAGTCCGCGGAAGCGGCCCCAGTGATACGGCACGGCGCCGCCGCCGTGCGGAATGACCAGGCGCAGCGTGGGGAAGTCGGCGAACAGATCGCCCTGGACGAGCTGCATGAACGCCGTCGTGTCCGCGTTCAGATAGTGGGCGCCCGTGGTGTGGAAGGCCGGATTGACGCTCGTACTGACATGGACCATCGCCGGAATGTCGTACTCCACCATCTTCTCGTAGACCGGGTACCACGACCGGTCGGTGAGCGGCGGCGCCGTCCAGTGGCCGCCCGACGGGTCCGGGTTGAGGTTCAGGGCGACCGCGCCGAACTCCTCAACACAGCGCGTGAGTTCGGGAACACAGGTCGCCGGATCCGCGCCGGGGGACTGCGGGAGCATCGCGGCCGGGGCGAACCGCTCCGGATAGAGCCGGCTCACCCGGAAGCAGAGTTCGTTGCAGATCGCGGCCCAGGCAGCCGACGTGGCGAAGTCCCCGATGTGGTGCGCCATGAACGAGGCGCGCGGGGAGAAGACGGTCAGATCGATGCCGCGCTCGTCCATCAGCCGCACCTGGTGCGGCTCGACGCTCTCCCGCAGCTCGTCGTCGCTGATCCGCAGCTCCGCACGGGCGGGGGTGAGCGAGGGGTCGTCCAGGGCGGCGATCTGCCGCGTGCGCCACGCCTCCAGGGCCGGCGGCGCGGTCGTGTAGTGGCCGTGACAGTCGATGATCATGGCGGTGGTGTCCTCCGGGGTCCGGGCTCGGGGTCGACCGCTGCACCCTCACCCCGCCCGGCCCGCCCGCCGGCGAGCCCGCGCACGGAACTAACCGTCCCTTAACATTCCGGCCCGCGAAGCCCTCACATCCCTGTGGTCTACATTCGGAGGCGAGCGGTATCCGCGCAGACACCGCTGATGGGAGGCGGGAAACGTGCAGATACTGCTGGCCGAGGACGACGACGGCGTCGCCGGAGCGCTCCTCGAGGTCCTCTACGACCACGGGCACGTCACCCGGCGCGTCCGGCACGGCCAGAGCGTGCTCACCTACCACCGCAGCGCCGATCTGCTCCTGCTCGACCTGGGACTGCCCGACGTGGACGGCCTCGACGTGCTGCGGTCCCTGCGGGCCGTGAGCGAGCTGCCCGTCGTGGTGCTGACCGCGCGCGGCGACGAGTGGTCGGTGGTCCGCGGCCTGCGCCTCGGCGCCGACGACTATCTGGTCAAACCGGTACGTCTCGCCGAGCTGCTGGCCCGTATCGACGCGGTCACCCGCCGGGCCGCGGCGCGCGGCGACCGGGCCGCGCGGACCGTCCGCGCCGGAGACGTCGAGGTCGACCTCGACGCGCGGCGGGTCCTCGCCGACGGCACCGCCGTCGAACTGACCACCAAGGAGTTCGACATCCTCGCCGTGCTCGCCGCCCGCGCCGGCACCGCCGTCAGCCGCGAACAGGTCCTCGACGAGGTGTGGGGCGACGCCCGCCACGGCGTCTCCCGCTCGCTCGACGTGCACCTCACCCAGCTGCGCGCGAAGCTGTCCCGCCCCGAGCTGCTGACGACGATCCGGGGCTTCGGCTACCGCTTCGGCGACCGGGCCGCCTGAGGAGCCCCGCACGTGCGCCACCGGGTCCAGGCCGCGCTGCTCGCGTTCGTCGTGCTCGCCGTGGCCGCGTTCGCCGTGCCGCTGCTGCTGTTCACCGCGTCGGACCGGACCCAGGAACTGGTCCTGGCCCGTAGCTCCGACCTGGACCGCTTCGCCTCCCTCATGGACCAGGCCGCCGCCACCGGCGACACGGCCGCGCTCGTCGCCGAGGCCCAGCGCTACACCGATCTCTACGGGGAACCGCTCGTGGTCACCGACGCCCGGCACCGGGCCGTCGTCGAGACCGGCGGCATGCGCGCCGCAGACCCGGCCGTGTCCCGGCTCATCGACGCGGCCCTGCGCAACCAGACCGCCCACCCGACGGCGTCCCTGACCCCCTGGTCACGGGGGAGCCGGATGTTCGCCGAACCCGCGGGCGCCGGCACCCGGGTGTCCGGAGCCGTCGTCCTGCGCGCCTCGGTCCGCACCGCGGCGGACGACATCACCTGGCGCTGGGCCGCCGTCCTCGCCGCCGCCGCCCTGGTCGCCCTCGCCTGCACGGCCCTCGCCCACGCGGTCACCCGCTGGGTGGTCAGACCGCTGCGCCGCCTGGACCGCGCCGTCGGCCAGCTCGCCGCCGGACTCCCGCCCGAACACACCCGCGCCTCCGGCCCGCCCGAACTGCGCCAGCTCGCCACCGGCTTCAACCGCATGGCGAGCACCGTCACCGTCGCCCTGGAACAGCAACGGCGGCTGGTCGCCGACACGTCCCACCAGATGCGCAACCCGATGGCGGCGCTGCGGCTGCGCGTCGACGCCCTGCACACCCACCTGCCCGCATCGGCCGACCGCACCTACACCGGCGTCACCACCGAACTCGACCGCCTGGAGATCCTGCTCGACGACATGCTCGCCCTCGCCACGGCAGAACACCGCGCCGGGGAACTGACCGTGACCGACGGGCCGCACGCCCGCTGCGACGCCGCGGCCGTGACGGCCGAACAGCACCGCCGCTGGGAACCGCTCGCCCGGCAGGCGGGCGCCCACCTCGCCACGCGGCCCGCCGACGCCCCGTCCGGCGCCGCCTGCACGGAGCACGAACTCGTCCAGATCACCGACATCCTCCTCGACAACGCCATCAAATACGCGGGCCCGGACGCCCGGATCGTCCTGCGCTGCACCGTCGACGGCTCCCACACCGTGCTCACCGTCACGGACGACGGCCCCGGCCTGGACCCACACGACCTCACCCGAGCCACCGAACGGTTCTGGCGCTCCTCCCACCACACCGGCACCACGGGCACCGGCCTGGGCCTCGCCATCGCCGAACGACTCCTCGCGGGGCGCGGCGGCCGGCTCGAACTGGGCGCCGCTCACCCCCACGGCCTGCGCGCCCGCGCGGTCCTGCCCCGCGCCCGCGAGGAAGGGACGCCCCGGTGAACCGCCGCACCGCCCTGCGCGCCGCACTCGGCACCGCGTCCGCCGTCGCCCTCGGCGGCGCCCTCGTGGGCGACACCGGCGGACAGGGCCGCGGGCCCAGCGGCGTCCTGCGCCTGGCGACCGGCGAACCGACCGCGTTCTACGAGGCCTTCGGCCACCTCCTCGCGCAGCAGCTCGGCGCCGCGCACCCCGGCCTGAGCTGTCGCGTGCGGACCACCGCGGGCAGCGTCGACAACATCGGACTGCTCCGCGACGACCGCGCCGACCTCGCCCTCGTCCTCACCTCCACCGCACGGGACGCCGCGGGCACCGCCGTGTTCCCCCGCCCGGTGCCGCTGCGGGCGATCGGCCGCGTCTACGAGACGTACCTCCAGTTCGCCGTGCGCGCCGACACCGGCGTACGGACCATGGCCGACCTGCGCGGACAGGTCGTCTCGCTGGGCGCCGCCGGATCCGGCGCGGCCGTCTTCGGGGAACGGCTGCTGCGCGCCGCCGGACTCTCCGCCGGGACCGACGTCCGGGTCCGCCATCTGCCCCTGAACGACGCCGCCGACGCCATGCGGGCGGGCTCCGTCGCCGGGCTCCTCGTGGCCGGCGGTGTTCCGCTGCCCGCGCTGAAGGACCTCGACCGCAGGCCCGGCCTGCGCTTCCTGCCGCTGGCCGAACTGCTGCCCCGCCTCGGCGGCCGCGCGGCCCGCGCCGCCGCGGGACTGGAACAGGTGACGCTGCCGCAGGGCGCCTACCGCTCGGCGGGCGGCGTCGCCACCATCGGCGTCTCCAACCTCCTCGTGTGCCGCCCCGACCTGGACCCCGCACTGGCCGGAGCCCTCACCCGGGTACTGGTCCGGCGCGCGACCTCCCTCGTCCCCGGGGGCGCGGTCGGCACCCAGTTCCTCGACGTCCGCAGCCTGATCGGCACCGGCGGCGTCGCCCTGCACCCCGGAGCGCTCGCCGCCTACCGCTCGCTGCACGGCTGAGACCGCCGCACCCGCAATAGCGTCAACACCGCGTCGTAAATCGGGACGGCCTGCCGCAGCCCGGAGAATTTATTTCAAGGTGTTGACGAAAATAAGGGGCCTGGGCAGCATGGGCCCATGGCAGTGGTCAAGAACCCCACCGTGCTGCGCCGGTTGCGCTACGGGAACGTGGAGCGGGTGCTCGCGGTGCTGCGCCGGCAGGGGCCGAGCACCCGGGCCGACGTGGCCGCGGCGACCGGCCTCTCCCGCACCACCCTCTCCGGCATCGTCGGCCAACTCCTCGCCGACGCGGTGCTGCTGGAGGAGCCCGCACCGGCGGCGGGCGCACCGGCCGGCCGTGGCCGCCCCGTGCACCGGCTCTCCCTCAACCCGAACTCGGCGCAGGCCGCGGGCGTCGAGGTGGGCCGCGAGCGCATCAAGGTCGTGATCGCCAACGCGGCGCACGAGATCACCGCCTTCGACGGCGTCCACTGCCCGCCGCGCACCAGTGCCCAGGAACAGGCCGCAGCGGCGCTCGGGCTGCTGCGCGACCTCGCCGCCCGCGAGGCCATCGACCTCACCGGCCTCGGCGGTGTCGGCATCGGCACCCCGGGCCCCGGCGAGACCACCGGCGGCGGCAGCGCCCCGGCCGAAGCGGGGCACGGCGTGCCCCGGCACCGCCAGACGGTCGCCGACAGCTTCGCCGAGGCCCTTCAGGTCCCCGTCCTCGCCGACAACAACACCCGGCTCGCCGCTCTCGGCGAGGCCATCTGGGGCGCCGCGCGCGGCGCGGGCGACGCCCTGCACGTGACCCTGTCCTACGGCGTGGGCGGCGGACTCGTCGCGGGCGGCCGGCTGTTCCGCGGCGCGCAGGGCGCGGCCGGGGAGATCGGCCACATCAGCGTCGATCCGGACGGGCCCCGCTGCTGGTGCGGCGGCCATGGCTGCATGGAACAGCTCGCCTCCGTGCCCGCTCTGCTGCGGGCCGCCGGACGGCGCAGTTGGACCCGGTTCGGCGAGGCGCTCGCCGCGGGGGAGGAGGCCGAGTGCGCCGCCGTGGAGCGCGCCGCGCACGCCGTGGGCCGGGCCCTCGCCGCCGCGTGCGGCACCGCCAACCCGCAGCGCGTCGTACTCGGCGGCGAGGTCGCCGCCCTGGGCGGCGTCTTCCTCGACCCGGTCGAGGCCGCCTTCCGCCGCTACACGCCCACCCGCGTGCACCGCGGCGTCCGGCTGGTGCCCGCCGCGCTCGCCGACCGGGCCGGGCCGCTCGGCGCCCTCGCCCTCGTCTTCCACGAATCGCCGCTGCTCGCCGGCTACACCACTCCCGACGCCGCGCCCCCCGACCCCTCGGCGACCGAGGCGTCCTGACCGTCCCCTGACCGCCGTCCGGCCCGGGCGGCCCCGGCCGGGACCGCATCCGTACGACCCGCCACGACCCGAAAGGCACCGCCGTGCGCCACAACATGCTCTTCCTGATGACCGATCAGCACCGGGTCGACACCCTCGGCGCCTACGGCAACCCGCACGTGCGCACCCCGAACCTCGACCGGCTCGCCGCCGATGGCACCCGGTTCGACAGCGCCTACACGCCGACCGCGATCTGCACCCCGGCCCGCGCCAGCCTGCTCACCGGCGCGGCCCCGTTCCGGCACAAGCTGCTCGCCAACTACGAGCGCAACGTGGGCTATCTGGAGGACCTCGCCGACGACCAGTTCACCTTCGCCGGGCAACTGCGCGACGAGGGCTACAACCTGGGCCTGCTCGGCAAGTGGCACGGCGGCGTGCGGCGCACCGCGGCCGACTACGGCTTCGAGGGCCCGGACCTCGCGGGCTGGCACAACCCCGTCGACCACCCCGACTACCTGGCCTACTTGAAGGAGAACGGCCTGCCCGAGTACGCCATCAGCGACCGCATGCGCGGCACCACGCCCAACGGCAGCCCGGGCAATCTGCTGGCCGCCCGCCTCCACCAGCCCGTCGAGGCGACCTTCGAGTACTACCTCGCCACCCGGACCATCGAGATGCTCAGGCGGTTCGCCGACGGCGAGCGCGGCGGCGACGGAGCCCCGTTCTTCCTGGCCACCCACTTCTTCGGCCCGCACCTGCCGTACATCGTCCCGGACGCCTACTTCGACCTGTACGACCCCGAACTGGTCACCCTCCCCAAGTCCATGGGGGAGACCTTCGCGGGCAAACCGCCGGTGCAGAGCAACTACAGCAAGCTGTGGGCGTTCGACACGATGCCGCTCGAGGACAGCCGCAAGCTCATCGCCGTCTACTGGGGATACGTCACCCTCATCGACGAACAGATAGGCCGCATCCTCGACGCCGTAAGGGAGTTGGGGCTCGACGACCGGACCGCGGTCTGCTTCACCGCCGACCACGGCGAGTTCACCGGCGCGCACCGGCTGCACGACAAGGGGCCGGCGATGTACGAGGACATCTACCGCATCCCGGGGCTGCTGAAGGTGCCGGGCGCGGTGCCCGGACAGGTGCGGGACGAGTTCGTCTCCCTCACCGACTACACGGCGACGATCCTGGAACTCGCGGGCAGCGACCCGGCCCCCGCCGTCGACAGCCGCAGCCTGGTCCCGCTGGCCCGCGGCGAGCACCCCGAGTGGGACGGCCACCACCTGGCCGAGTACCACGGCCACCACTTCCCCTACCCGCAGCGCATGCTCCGCACCCGGCGGTACAAGCTGGTCGTCAACCCCGAGTCGCACAACGAGCTGTACGACCTGGAGAGCGACCCGGACGAACTCCTCAACCGCTACGAGCACCCCGAACTGCACGAGGTGCGCACGGAGTTGATGAGCCGCCTGTACCACCTGCTCAGGGACCGCGGCGACAACTTCTACCACTGGATGACGCCCATGTACGACGTGCCGACCGACTACGACACGACCCTCTCGGCGTTCGAGACGGAGCAGGCCTGACGCGAACCGCCGTCGGCCCCGCACGGATGCGGGGCCGACGGCGGGCGGGTCACCGGGATCGAGGTCAGTCCCGTCGTTGCACGTAGAGGCGGTTCCCTCGCGGCCCCGTCCATTCCAGCCGGACGACGCCGGGCACCGCCGCGTCGTCGACGCGGGCGGGATCGGCCCAGTAACCGGCCGCCGGGTTACGGAAGAAGGTGCCCCACAGGCCGCCGTGGTGGTCCTTGAAGAAGTTGTTGTGCCCGGCGCCCACGCCCGCGGTCCAGCGCTTCGAGTAGGGGCCCTCGAACCGGTCGGCGACGGCGACGATCGCGTCGTACTGGTACTGCGTGCGTCCGGCGGCCGCCGTGTCGTAGGCGTTCCTGGTCGAGCCGTCGGCGGCGGTCGAGCTCCGGTCCCACGCGGCCTGCAGCAGGTAGTACTTGCCGCCGTGCTTGAACACGTAGGCGCCCTCGAGATAGGGCTCGGGCGTGTACGCGGTCTGCTGGAACGCCGGCAGGTCCGTCGGCGTGACGATGTCCTCCATGTCGGGGCGGAACTTGGCGTACAGGTTGTTGTGCAGCACCAGCCACGCGTCGCTCCCTTCGGTGTAGATGCTGCCGTCGATGTGGAAGTACGCGCCGGGCTCGATGAACGAAGGACCGCCGATGAAGGACTCCCCGAAGGGCTTGTCGAGATTGCCCTCGACGAGGCGGTACGGGCCCGCGACCCCGCCCTCGCTCACCAGCATGAACGAGCCGACCTTCTTGGAGTGGTCGCCCATGCACGCGACCATGTACCACTTGCCGCGGAAGTAGTGCAGCTCGGGCGCCCACGCGTTGCCGCGCTTGCCGAACTGGCCGTCGTCGTACCAGTGCTCCTGCCACGGCGCGACGACCGTGCGGCCGGGACGGTTCTCGCCCACGAACTCGGGGGACCACACCTTTCCGCGCTCGGCGCCGGGCCGGATCCTCGTGGTGTCGGCCAGCTTCCACGGCCCGTGCAGGGAGCGTGCCGTCCACACGAAGATGCCGTCGTTCCAGGGCCCTGCCGCCGTCAGGCCGGGCACCCGGGTGGTGCCGGTGGCGACATAGAGCGGACGGCCGTCGACGACGAAGCAGTTGACGTACGTGTCGCGCATCCAGACGCGGCCCAACTCCTCGTCCCGCGGACGCAGTTCGAGCGGCAGGACGAAGGAGTTGTCCGCGCGCGGCCACAGGTCGTCGCGGACGTCGGCGATGCCGTACGGCTCGGGCTCCGGCCAGTTCGACGGATACCCGTGCCGTGCGGCGCCCGGCGACGGGAGCGCCTGGGCGGCGGCCGAAGGCAGCGCCACGGCTCCCATCGACCCGGCGATACCGGCCAGCAACGACCGTCGGCCCAGGTGCGGCACGTTCTCCGGTCTCGTCATCAGTCGCGTCTCCTTCGTCGTCCGGGGTGCGGATGCCTGCGGGGAGTGGCTGCCGCCCAGCATCAAAGGCCCCGATGAATTTCGTCAAGAGGTCGGAAAATTAATCCCGGGACCGGCCCGGAGGGTTCGGGGGCGCCGGGACACGGGAAGTCTCGTCGTCCTGGCCGGGGAGAAACCACCCGGGCCGCCGCGTGTCACACGATCTTCATACGGCGCCCAGCATGGCAATCGTGTTGCGGAAACATTGCGGGAGCGCCGGATCTGCCCCATCGGGCCCATCATCGGTGCAGGTCAGGACAGTTGGCGGCCGGATGCTCCGGGGTGTCGGACGGCGGTGACTTTTTCTGTCCGACTCATTGACGAAAATGAGCGCTGCTCACATGCTGTCGGGCATGCACGAACACGACGGTCCGCTGACGCGGCTCCGACGCAGCCACGAGCACTCCGTCCTCGACCTGCTGCGCAAGCACGGCCCGCTGAGCCGCGCCGAGTTGGGCACCCGCAGCGGTCTTTCCCGCACCACGCTCTACGACATCGTCGCCGGGCTCGTCGGCAGCGGCGCGGTGGTCGCCAGCACCCCGCACGTCGAGGTGCGCAAGCGCGGCAGGCCCGTGGAGAAGCTCAGCCTCAACCCGGCCGCGGGCGAGGCCGTCGGCATCGACTTCGCGCGCCGGGCGGTGCACGTCGCCGCGGTCAACTTCGCCCACGAGGTGATCGGTTCGGCGAGCGAGCCGCACAACGCGGACCTCTCCTGGCCCGAGCGGGTCGACATCGCGGAACGCCTCCTGGGCTCGCTGGCCACCGTCCCGTCGGACGACGCGGCACCCGCGGAGTCGGCCGTCCACCTCGACGCGCTCAGCGCGATCGGCGTCGGCGTGGTCGGCCCGATCACCGACCCGGGCAGCGAGAGGGCCCACGCCCAGGGCATCGACGGCCTCCCCGACCTGCTGCGCAAGAGATTCGGCGTGTCGGTGCTGATCGACAACAACACCCGGCTCGCGGCCCTCGCCGAAGCGGTCTGGGGCGCGGCCGCCGACAGCAGCGACGTGCTCTATCTGCGCCTCTCGCACGGTGTCGGCGGCGGCCTGGTCGTCGGCGGGGCGCTGCACCGGGGCCGGTACGGCCTGTCCGGCGAGTTCGGGCACGTCGTCGTCGACCCCGTCGGCCGGCAGTGCGAATGCGGCGGCACCGGCTGTCTGGAGACCCGCGCCGCCCTCGACGCCGTGCTCAACCGCTACCGGGAGGCCGGCGGACGCGCCGGCGACCTGGCCGGATTCCTCGCCGCGGCCGCGGCGGGCGAACCCCCCGCGCTCCAGGTCCTGGAGCGCGTCGGCCACGACGTCGGCAGCGTCCTCGCCGCCGTCTGTCACGCCGTCGGCCCCGGCGTCATCGTCGTCGGCGGCGAACTCGCGGAGGCGGGACCCGCCCTCCTCGACCCCGTCGAGCGCTCACTGCGGCAGCACCTGATGCCGATGGCCCGCCACCACGTCGACGTCCGGCGCGCCACGCTCGGCGAGGCCGGCAGCGCGCTGGGCGGCATCGCCCTCGTTCTCCACGAATCCCCCCTCCTTTCCCACTATCCGCGGCCCGTCTCCGAGGAGAACGCGTGAAGCCACCAGTGAGGTACCCATGGCTGTGATCACTCCGGTCAAGAAGACCGCCGCCGAAGAGCCGAGGCAGCAGCCCCGGCGCTCCCGGCGCCGTCCCCTGATCCTCAACGCCGTGTCCGTGGTGGCCGGAATCGCCCTGTGGGCCGTGGTGGCCGCCCTGGGCCTGGTCGAGAACCTGCCCGCCCCCCTGGCCGTCGCCCAGAAGGCCGGCAGCATGATCGCCGACGGCACCCTGGGGACCGACGTCCTCGCCAGTCTCCAGCGCGTCCTGATCGGCTACGCCCTCGGTGTCGTCGTCGCCGTGCCGGTCGGCTTCCTGATGGGCTGGTACCCGACGGCCCGCGCGCTCATCGAGCCGTACATCCAGTTCTTCCGCACCATCCCGCCGCTCGCGCTGATCCCGCTCGCGGTCGTACTGCTCGGCATCGGCGAGGTCCCGAAGATCGCCGTGATCTTCCTCGCCTCGTTCATGTCCTGTGTCGTCTCGGCCTTCCAGGGCGTCGTCGACGTCGACAAGACGCTGATCAACGCGGCCCGGGTGCTCGGCGCCTCGGACCGCACCATCTTCGCCAAGGTGGTCGTCCCCGCCTCCACCCCGTTCATCCTCGTCGGCATGCGGATCGGCCTCGGCGCGTCCTGGGCCACCGTGGTCGCCGCCGAACTCATCGGCGCGCAGGAGGGGCTCGGCTACCGGATGCAGAAGGCGTCCACCTGGTTCGAAATGGACACGGTCTTCGTGTCCCTGATCACGATCGGTGTGCTCGGGCTCGTCATGGACCGGCTGCTGCTGCTGGCCGAGCGACGCCTGACCGGCTGGCAGGAGCGACGATGAACAGCAAGATCAGTTTCCGCGACGTGGTGAAGACCTTCCCGCTGAAGGGCGCGACGTTCACCGCGCTGGGCGGAGTCAGCCTGGACATCGCGGACCAGGAGTTCGTCACCGTCGTCGGCCCGTCCGGCTGCGGCAAGTCCACCCTGATGAGCATGGCCGCCGGGCTCCAGGAGCCCGACTCCGGCGCCGTCCTGGTCGACGGCACGCCCGTGTCCGGACCCGGCCCCGACCGCGGCGTGATCTTCCAGCAGTACGCGCTCTTCCCCTGGTTGACGGTGCGTCAGAATGTGGAGTTCGGGCTCAAGCTGGCCTCCGTGCCCGGGCCCGAGCGCCGCCGCAAGGCCGAGCAGGCCATCGACCTCGTCGGCCTGGGCGACTTCGCCGATGCCCTCCCGAAGACGCTGTCCGGCGGCATGAAGCAGCGCTGCGCCATCGCCCGCGCCTACGCCGTCGACCCCCAAGTCCTGCTCATGGACGAGCCGTTCGGGGCGCTGGACGCACTGACGCGCGTACAGCTCCAGGACCAGCTGCTGCGCACCTGGAGCCAGGAGAAGCGCACCGTGCTGTTCATCACCCACGATGTCGACGAGGCCGTCTATCTCGCCAGCCGGGTCGTCGTCATGGCCGCGCGGCCCGGCCGCGTCCACCGGATCGTCGACGTCGACCTGCCCTATCCCCGTACCGAGGAGATCCGGCTCTCGCCCGAGTTCCGGCGCATCCGCAACGAGGTGTGGACCTCGGTCTACCACCAGGAAGCGCCACCGCAGGCCGCCTGACTCTCCCTTCTCTTCCCCGCTCCCCCTCAGACGCGCACCACCCCGAGAGGAACCTTCAGCATGCCCGGAAAGACCATCAGGCACGGCTATCTCGCCCTGCCCGTAGCGATGTTGCTCGTCCTCCCGCTCAGCGCCTGCTCGGGCAGTGCCTCCGGGGACGACTCCACCGTCCGCTTCGGCTACATCGGCGACTACAACGGCGCCAGCCTGCTGGCGATCGCCGAGAAGCAGGGGCTGTGGAAGAAGGAGGGCCTGACCGCCAAGGTGAAGGTGTTCAACAACGGCCCGGTGCAGATCCAGGCGCTCAACGCCGACAGCCTCGACTA
The DNA here is from genome assembly GCF_040645755.1 of Streptomyces sp. NPDC046716. Taxonomy (NCBI): domain Bacteria; kingdom Bacillati; phylum Actinomycetota; class Actinomycetes; order Kitasatosporales; family Streptomycetaceae; genus Streptomyces; species Streptomyces sp. NPDC046716. Next base: position 28,874 of record NZ_JBEYYU010000037.1, on the reverse strand, counting down.
CGGCTACATCGGCCCCGGCGCGATGTGGCTGCCGGCCTCCGGCAAGTCCAAGGTGATCGCCATCGACACCCTCACCTACGCCGACCGGGTCATCGGCCAGCCCGGCATCACCTCGATGAAGGACCTGAAGGGCAAGAAGGTCGGCGTCCCCGAGGGCACCTCAGGCGACATGGTCCTCAACATCGCCCTGGAGAAGGCGGGGATGACGGCGGGCGACATCGAGAAGGTCAACATGGACCCGTCGACCATCGTCTCCGCGTTCTCCTCCGGGAAGATCGACGGCGCGGGCTTCTTCTACCCGGCCATCGACACCATCAAGAAGAAGGTCCCCGGCCTGGAGGAGATAGCCAGCACCAAGGACACCGGCGACGCCTTCCCCACCGCCTTCGTCGCGGGCAACAAGGTGTCCGGGGACAAGAACGCCAAGGTGATCAAGGTCCTCCAGAAGGCGAACGACTGGCGCAGCGCGCACCCCGACGAGACCATCGCGCTCACCGCCAAGATGCTCAAGGTCACCGAGGCCCAGGCCGAGGCCGACGCCTCGCACGTGCAGACGCTGTCCACGAAGGACCTGGTCGCCAAGACCAGGAGCGGCGAAGTGGACTCCTGGCTGAAGAAGCTCGGCGAGTTCTTCGTGCGCAACAAGGAGCTGGACGAGAACACCGACCCGGGCAAGTACTACGACGGCGACCTCTACACGAAGACGTACGCCGAGTAGCCCGGAAAGTCCGGGTCTGTGACACGCTGACGGAGTGCGACTGACGTTGAGTGAGCGGGGTGCCGCCGACGCGGAGACGGTGTGGGAGCGCTACGCGCGGCCTGCCCGCTGGCCGACGTGGGCCCCGCAGATCCGGTCCGTGGAGACGGAACCCGCGCTGCGCGCCGGGATGCGGGGGAGGGTGCGGCCCGTCGTCGGCCCGGCGGTGCGGTTCGTCGTCACGGCCGTCGATCACGACGCCCGCACATGGAGTTGGCGGGTGCGGGCCGGCCCGTTCCGCCTGCGCCTCGACCATGCGGTCGACCGGTGCGGGAGTTCGGGCGCCGCGACCCGGCTGACCCTCGCCGGACCCGCGCCCGTCGTCCTCGCCTACGCGCCGCTGGCCCGCCGCGCGCTGCGCCGGCTGGTCCGTCCCTGAGCCGTCCCGGACGGTCGTCAGCGCTCCGCCTCCGGGTCGCGCATCGCCCAGCGGATCAGACCCGTGATCATCCTGCCGGTGGGCAGCACCGTCCACCGCTCGGCCCGCTCCCAGCGGGGCAGCCGCAGCTCGGCCGCCGCCCAGCGGGGCAGCAGGGCGATCGCGTTCGACGCCAGGGCCGCGTAGAACGGCAGGGCCGGGACCGGCAGCGGTGGATCGAGCAGCAGATAGCGGGCGGTGTCGAGCGCCTCCGGCGTGGCCCGGAGCTCCGCGCGGTAGGCCGCGAACCTCGCGCCCAGCTCGGCCACGGACCGCGGGGGCTCGGACACGCCGAGCGCCTCGGCGACGCGGGCGGTCTGCGCCACGTACTGATCGCATTCGCTCCTCGTCAGCCGAGAAGAGGCGAAGCGCTGGTGGGCGCGGAGGAAGGAGGCGATCTCGGCGATGTGCACCCACTCGAGCAGGTGCGGGTCCGAGGCGCGATAGGCGACACCCTGGTCGGTGACCCCCTGGATCCGTGCGTGCACGGCGTTCAGCCGGTCGCAGGCGGCCTGGGCGCTGTCCGCCGTGCCATAGGTCGTGGTGGCCAGGAAGGTGCTGGTGCGGTGCAGCCTGCCCCACGGGTCCCCGCGAAAGCCGGAGTGGGTCGCGACGGCCGCCATCGCGGAGGGGTGCAGCGTCTGCAGGAGCAGCGCGGACAGCCCGCCGACGAACATGGCGCTGTCGGCGTGGACCCGGCGGATCGGACTGCCCTCCGGGAACCACCGGGGGCCGGGAGTGCGGTGGATCGCCTCCCGGTTGCGCGGCCCCTCCGGCCCGGCGACCCGGGCGAACAGGGCCTTACCGGCCCGCAGCCGCAGTGGCTCGACGACGTGCGCCGCGACGACGGCCATGACGACACCTCCTGCCCTTCTTTCGCCGTGCCTCCCGGGACGGATGCGGCGCCGGCCTCCCGGCGTGCGGATCCGTCGCATCGGGAGGACCGTGGAGACATGACCCACTCACTCGTCCCGCCGTCGGAGACACCCCCGGCGGAAGGATCCACAGCCGAGGCGCACCAGGAACGGGCCGACGGCGGAGTCTGGGAGCACCCCTACTGGTGGGTGCTGCTCATCCTCGTCGGCTCCGTCCTGGTGGCGGGCTTCTTCGTGGCACGCATCTGGGGCCTGTGACCCTCAGTAGGGCAGCTCGGCCCGGGTGCGCAACGTCCAGCGGCGCTCCGCGTAGGCGAGGTCGTCGCGCCACAGGCGCTTCGCCGCGGCCCGCATCAGGGGCCGCAGCGCGAAGGCGGCCTGCCGCGCCACCGTGAAGCCGGGCCGCTCGGACGTGGCGATCACCGCCTCCACCACAGCGGTCCGCGGCGCCGGATGGCCCGCGGGCGTCAGTGGAGTCGCATGCGTCTCCACCACCGAGTCGCGCCCCTCGCCGTCCGTGATGTGCATGACCACGGTGCGCGGCTCCGGCGCGGTGAAGACGGCACGGACGGGCACGACGAGCCGCGAGGTGAGCCGGAAGGACACGTCCACGGCGAACCCGTCGTCCTCCGGCTCCGCACCGTCACCGGACGGACTGTCCACGACCCGCAGATCGACGAACGAGTACGGGTGGAACCAGGCCCCGTGCCACGGGTCGAGCCGGTTGGCGACGATGTCCTCCGGCTCGCAGCGGCCGAAGCCGGTGTAGACGGCGGCGACCGAGCGGGCCGGATCCGGCCGCGGCGGGACGACGGGCCGCTCCAGGGGCTGCCCGCCGTCGGCGCCGTCCAGCCGGACCCAGATCAGGACCCCGTCGTCGTGGACGGGCAGCGTCCGCCATCCCGCCGTGCCCTGGGGGCCGAGCGTGAGCCCGTGCCAGTGGCAGACGAGCGTCCCGCACCGCAGAGGGCTGTCCTTCAGCGGCGCGCCCAGATGGGGACAGGCGCCGGGGCCGGCGGCCAGCCGCCCGTCGGCGTCGCGCCAGAGCACCAGCTCACGGCCGGCCACGGTGCGCCCGAGCGGCGCGTCGGACGGTACGTCACCGGAGGCACCGGCGACGTACCAGTTGCCCGAGGGCCGCGTCTGGGACCGCTTCAGGGCGCTCTCGATCACGGCGGGCCGCGCCTGGCGCCAGGTGGGCTCCTGCCGCTCCCACGCGAGGGGGTTCTTGCGGACGGTCAGCGGGATCCGGTCCGTCCAGGGCCGCTTGCTCATGCCGCCGCCTCCTTGTCCACGAGCGGACGCTCCACCCGGGCGGGAACGTGATGCGGGCCGGGCCGGTGCGGCAGGGCCGCCAACGGCGTGGACCGGTGCCGGATCCGGGCGTGCGCGATGCGGACGAGCCCGTCCAGGGCGACGACCGCCCGACGGCGCCGGGGCACGACGGCCCGGCGGTGCAGCACGCTGTACCGGTCGTCCGCGACGGCGTCGAGAATGCCCGCGTACAGCACGAAGGCACTGCGGATACAGGGCCGGGACACCGGGTCGAGCAGCGCGATGCCGGGCACCGCCTCCCGGTAGACGTCCCGGGTGAGCGCCTCGAACGCCTTCAACGCCCCGGTGATACGGGCATCCTGGCGGCCGGTGTCCCGGCTCCACCGCAGCAGGTCCCGGTCGACGCCGTGCGCGGCCAGCAGATCCGCGGGGAGGTAGACGCGCCCGCGGTCGAGGTCCTCGCCCACGTCGCGCAGGAAGTTGGTGAGCTGGAACGCCACGCCGAGGGCGGCGGCGTGCGGCTCCGCCTCGGCGCGCGGCACCGTCGTCCCGAGCACCGGGAGCATCTGGAGTCCGATGACCGCCGCCGAACCGTGCATGTAGCGGCGCAGATCGGCGTAGCCCGGATAGTCCGTCACCGTCAGGTCGTCGCGCATCGCCGTCATGAAGTCCTGGAAGTGCGCGGGGTCGATCGCGTAGCGGTGCGCGGTGTCGGCGAGGGCCCGGACGACGGGCTCGTCGCTGTGTCCCGTGGCGAGCCCGTGCCGCAGCTCCGCCGACAGCTTCTCCAGCGCCGCGCCACGCTCCCGCGCCGTGGTGTCGCCGCCGTGACAGTCGACGATGTCGTCGGCCCAGCGGGCGAAGCCGTACAGGGCGTGCACGGCGGGCCGACGGTGGGCGGGCAGCAGCCGGGTGGCCAGGAAGTAGGTCTTTCCGTGGCGGGCGTTGAGTTCTCGGCACCGGGTGTAGGCGCTGCGGAGGCCGGGGTCGGTGATGCCCGCGGCATCGAGTTCTCGCGCGGTCACAGGGGCGCCTTTCCAAGGGTGTCGTGCGGGGAGCGGGACCGGGAGGTCCCCCTCGTGCGGGTGCCCGTGATCCTCGCGGCGGCGAGCTTTCCGGACAGCAGCACCGTGGGAACGCCGACACCGGGTGTCGTCCCGCATCCGGCCAGCACCGCGTTCTCCGTGCCGCGGACGAGGTTGCGGGGACGGAACGGCCCGGTCTGGGCGAAGGTGTGCGCGGCCGAGAACGGGGTCCCGGCGGCGTGCTCCTGGGCGTGCCAGTCGGCGGGGGTGACGAAGCACTGCTCGTCGATCGCGTCACCGATGCCGTCCAGACCGCGCCGCTCCAGCTCGGCCAGCAGCTCGCCGCGGTAGCGGGGCGCGAGATCGCCCCACTGGGCGGGGCTCGGCCCGATGTCGGTGTTCGGGCAGGGCGCCAGGATGTAGTGCAGATGCTTGCCGGGCGGGGCCAGCGTCGGGTCGGTGGCGGTGGGACGGGTGATGAGCAGCGACGGGTCGCTCATCAGGCGTCCGCGCCGGGTCAGTTCGTCGAACGTGTCGTGCCAGGCGCCCCCGAACGAGATCGTGTGGTGCGCCAGTTGGGGCCAGGTGCGGTCGGTCCCGGCGTGCAGGATCACCGCCGACGGGGCGTGGCGCAGGGCGACCGAGCGGCGCGGCGCGCGGCCGAGCAGCCGGTAGACGACCGGCAGATCGGGCGTGAGGACGACGGCGTCGCACGGGATCCGCTCGGTGTCCGTCACCACGGCGGTGACCCGGTCGCCCGAGCGCTCCAGGCTCCGCACCGTCCGGCCGAACCGCAGATCCGCGCCCGCGTCGCGGGCCGCGTCCGCCATGGCGCGGGGCAGCGCGTGCATCCCGCCGCGCGGGAAGTACACGCCGGCGACGGTGTCCATGTAGGCGATGACGGCGTACGCGGCCAGCGCGCGGGCCGGCGGGACACCCGCGTACAGCGACTGGAAGGAGAAGACGCGGCGCAGCCGTTCGTCCTTGATGAACCGGCCGATCCGGGAGTCCATCCGGCCGAAGCCGCCGAGCGCGGCGAGGCGGGCCAGGTCGGGGGTGAGCAGTTGCAGCGGAGAGTCGAAGTTGGTGTCGATGAAGTGCTTCATCTGCGCCCGGTACAGCCGCTCCAGCCAGTGCCGCAGCCGCACGTAACCGGCCGCCGCGTCCGGTCCGGCGAACTCCTCGACCGCCTGCTCCATGGCCTGCGCGTCGGTGTGGACGTCGATCGAGCTGCCGTCGGCGAACGCCGCCCGGTAGGCGGGGTGCAGCGGGACGAGATCCACCCGGTCCGCGAGGCGTTCCCCCACGGCGGCGAACGCCTCGTCGGCGAGGTGGGGCATCGTCATGACGGTCGGTCCCGTGTCGATCCGATAGCCCTGACGGTCCAGCAGGCCGGCTCGGCCCCCGGGCCGGTCGTCCCGCTCGACGAGCGTGACCTTCCGTCCGGCGCCCAGCAGATGCAGGGCGGCCGCCAGACCGGACAGGCCCGCGCCCACCACGACCACATGATCCGTCTTTCCGCGTACGGTCCTCACCGGGCCGCTCCTTCGACCGCGCCGGCCGGGCTGCGCGGCGCCGTGGGGGTGCCCGCCACCTGCCGCAGCAGGAGGCGCAGCCGGGCATGGGCCACCGGGTCGAGCGACACGGAGTCCAGATGGCGTGCGCTCTGCGCGATCAGGCGGCCGATCTTGTCCTCGACGAGCTGCCGGGCGCCGGTGCGTTCGAGGACGTACCGCAGATCGTCGAGATCGCCGTCGTCCAGGACCTGCCGCCCCGACCGGGCGAGGACCGCCAGGGCGCGGTGGTCGCCGTCCCGCTCGGCACGGGCCTGGGCCAGCGCCACCAGGTACGTGGGTTTGCCGGACCGGAGATCACCGGCCGCCGGCTTGTCCCGCCGGACGGGATCGCCGAACGCGTCGTCGAGGTCGTCCCGCAACTGGAAGGCGAGCCCCGCGCCACGGCCCGCCGAACACAGGGCCCGCAGCGTGGCGTCGTCCGCACGGCCGAGGATCGCGCCCAGTTGCAGCGGGCGCTCCACCGTGTAGAGGGCGGTCTTCAGACACGCGGCACTGATGGCCTGGCGCAGCGACCTGTTCCCCGTGTGCTCGCCCTGGACGTCCAGGTACTGCCCGGCGACCATCTCCAGCCGCATCTGCGACCACGTCTCGCGCAGCCGCCGCGCCTGCGGGCCCGTCAGATCGACCCCTGCCGCCTCGTCGTCGGCCCAGGCCAGCGCCAGGTCACCGGCGAGGATCGCCGCCGACTCGCCGAACCGGGCGCCGCCCGCGCGCGCCTGGGACCGGTACTGCGCGGTGAAGTCGACGTGCAGGGCGGGACGGCCGCGGCGCGTCGGGGCCTGGTCCATGATGTCGTCGTGCACGAGGGCGCAGGTCTGTATGAGCTCCAGCGCCGCGCCCAGTTGGAGGGCCGCCTCGACCTGCTCGTCGTCGGGGAGACCACAGGCGCGCAGCCCCCACCACAGGAACTGCGGACGGATCCGCCGCCCGCCGCCGAGGGTGAACCGCGCGACGCGCTCGGCGACATCGGCGCCGAACGTCGCGTCGACCGCGGTCGCCCGCTCGACACGCCGGGCCAGCAGCCGCGTCAGCCGCTCGTGGACCGTACGGGGAAGATCGGCATCGATCCGACGCACCCGCACGGACCGGGACGGAGGGGCGCCACGCGCGGGGACGGAAGCGTCCCGACGGGGCGTCCCACCGTGGGGCACCACCGCCGTGGCGACGCCCAGGGCCTGATCGGGGGGCATGTCAGCTCCTTAGGGATGCCGGTGACCGGGGAGAGTATGTAGGGCATTCCCCGCCGCACGCGTGATCGGATGCGGTGGATTGCGGCAACCGGAGCAACATCGTTCACGCGTTCCGCCGCCGGGTACCCGCATGCGGAAGACGCGAATCGGCGCATCCGGCACCGGGGCGACGACAGAAGGGTGTCCGGAGCAAGGTGACTCGACACAGGAGGTGCGCGTGCGGTCGGACGTGGTGATCATCGGCGCCGGTGCCGCCGGGCTCTCCCTGGCGGAGCGACTCTGCGCGGCGGCGGGGTCCGCACCGGCCGTCCGGCTCGTCGACGCGCCCGCGGGCCCGCTGCGGCCCCCGCCGCGCACCTGGTGCTTCTGGGAGCACGGACCCGGCCGCTACGACGACGCCGTCACCGCGTCCTGGAACCGGATCCGCGTCCACGGCCCCGACGGCCGCATGATCGACGCCGGGACCGGAGCACTGCGCTACAAGATGATCCGCTCCGCCGACTTCGAGGCGGCGGTCGCGCCCCGGCTCGCCGCCCACGGCTCGCTCACCCGCACCGAGGGCACCGTCGAGACGGTCGAGGAGGACGCGGACGGCGCACAGGTGATCGTCCGCACCGCCGACGGCCGCCGCGAGAGCGTCCCCGCCCGCTGGGTGTTCGACTCGCGCCCGCTCGGCAGCCTGCCGCCCGCCCGCACGACGCTCCTCCAGCACTTCCGCGGCTGGTTCGTCCGCACCGCGCGACCGGCCTTCGACCCGGACGCCGTCGACCTGATGGACTTCCGCACCCCGCAGCCGGAGCGGGGCCTCGCCTTCACCTACGTCCTGCCGACCGGCGAGCGGACCGCCCTGGTCGAGTACACCCAGTTCTCCCGGTCCGTCCTGCCCGGCGAGCGGTACGACACCGCGCTGCGGGCCTACCTCGACGACGTGCTCGGCGTCCGCGACGTCCAGATCGAGGCCCGCGAGGAAGGGGTCATCCCCATGACCGACGCCCGCTTCGCCCGCCGGGTCGGCCGGAGCACCTTCCGGATCGGCGCGGCCGGCGGCGCCACCCGCCCCGCGACCGGCTACACCTTCGCCACCATCCAGCGGCAGACCGCGGCGATCGCCGCGGCCCTGCTAGCCGGACGCGACCCCGCACCGCCGGCCCCGCACTCGAAGCGGTCGATGGCCATGGACGCGGTCCTGCTGCACGGCCTCGACAGCGGCCACGTCGACGGAGCGGCCTTCTTCACCCGCCTCTTCTCCCGCGTGCCCATGGAGCGGCTGCTGCGCTTCCTCGACGGCGACACCGCCCTGCACGAAGACCTGTCGATCGGACTCAACAGCCCGATCGTGCCCCTGCTGCGCAGCGCCGTGGAACTGCCCACCCGCCCGCTGCGACCCGCCCCCACACCCTGACCCGCCCGGGCCCGGAGGAGAACCATGCCCACGATGCGCGATGCCGCGCTCGCCTCAGCTTTCGACCACGCCGCGCGCACCTACGACACCCTGGTGAACGCCAATCCCGGCTACCACGCCCACCTGCGGCGCTCGGCACGCCGCCTGGGCCTGCCCGCGCAGGGGCGCGGTCTGCGGGTCCTGGACCTGGGCTGCGGGACGGGGGCGTCCACCGCCGCGCTGCTGTCCGTGCTGCCCGACGCGGAGATCACCGCCGTCGACGCCTCCGCGGGCATGCTGGAGCGGGCCGCGGCGAAACCCTGGCCGTCGAGCGTCACCTTCGCCCACACCCCGGCCGAACACCTGGCGGCGGCCGGGATCGACGGCGGCTTCGACGCGGTGTTCGCCGCCTACCTGTTCCGCAACACGGCCGACCCCGACCGCGTACTGACCTCCGTACGGGACGTGCTCGCGCCCGGCGGCCGGGTGGCGGTGCACGAGTACACGCTCAGCGGCAAGCACCGCCACCGCGCGGTCTGGTCGGCGGTCTGCGCCGGGCTGCTCCCCGTCACCACGGCGCTGGGCGACGGCGCCCTCTACCGGCATCTGTGGCGCAGCGTCGTCGAGTTCGACACCGCCGCCCTCTTCGCCCGCCGGCTGTCGGCGGCGGGCTTCTCGCGGGTCGCGGTGCTGCCGCTGCCCGGCTGGCAGACCGGCATCACCCACACCATCGTCGGCCAGGTGCCGCAGGAGAGGACCCGAGGATGAAGCGCCACAGGCAGGCCCCGCCGCAGGCACGGGACCGCCGGGCGGCACACATCCCGGCCCCGCCCGGAGCGTCCCGGGTCACCGACCCGGCCCCCACGACGGCCGTGGTCGGCGGCGGCATCGCGGGGCTCGCCGCAGCCGTCGCACTGGCCGAACGCGGCGTGCGCGTCACCCTCTTCGAACGCGAGGCCACGCTCGGCGGCCGGCTCGCCGGCTGGACCACCGAACTCGCCGACGGCTCGTCGGCCACGATGAGCCGCGGCTTCCACGCCTTCTTCCGCCAGTACTACAACCTGCGGGCCCTGCTGCGCCGCACCGATCCGCACCTGGAACGGCTGACCGCGCTGCCCGACTACCCGCTCTGGCACGCCGACGGCCTGCGGGACAGCTTCCGGCACGTCCCGCGCACCCCGCCGTGGAGCGCCCTCGGCTTCGCCCTGCGCAGCCCCACCTTCACCCTGCGCGACCTGCCCCGGATCAACGCGCGGGCGGCCCTGCCGCTGATGGACGTACGCGTACCGGAGATCTACGACCGCCTGGACGACGTCAGCGCGCACGACTTCCTGCACGCCATCCGATTCCCCGAGGCCGCCCACCACTTGGCGTTCGAGGTGTTCTCCCGGAGCTTCTTCGCCGACCCGCGCCGGCTCTCGGCCGCCGAGATGGTGCTGATGTTCCACATCTACTTCCTCGGCTCGGCCGAGGGCCTGCTCTTCGACGTGCCCGACGACCCCTTCCCGACCGCCCTGTGGGACCCCCTGGGCCGTTACCTCGAAGAGCGCGGCGCCGACATCCGCGTCGGGCAGCCGGTCGATCGTCTCGCCTCGTCGTCCGACGGAGGGTTCACCCTCACCGCCGGGTCGCACACCGGGCACTACGACGCCTGTGTCCTCGCCCTCGACACCGGCGGCCTGCAACACCTCGTCCGCGACAGCCCCGACGTCGCCGACGCGTCGTGGAACGCCCGGATCGCCCGGCTGCGGACGGCCCCGGCCTTCCTCGTCTCCCGGCTGTGGCTGGACCGGCCGGTCGCCGCCGACCGGGCCGGATTCCTCGGGACCAGCGGGTACGGCACCCTGGACAACGTCAGCGTCCTGGACCGCTGGGAGAAAGAGGCACACCAGTATTTCCGCCGCACGGGCGGCTCCGTCGTGGAACTCCACGCCTACGCCCTCGACGGCCTCGTCGACCGGGCGACCGAGGAGAAGCGGCTGATCGACCAGTTGCACCAGGTGTACCCGGAGACCCGCGCGGCCCGCGTGGTCGACGTCCGGCACGAGTGGCGCGACGACTGCCCGATGTTCTCGGTGTCGGGATACGGGGACCGGCCGACGGTCCGTACCTCCAACCCGCGCCTCATGGTCGCCGGCGACCTGGTCCGCACCGATCTTCCGGTGGCGCTGATGGAACGCGCCGCGACCAGCGGCATGCTCGCCGCCAACGCGCTGCTGCGCCAATGGCGGGTGCAGGGGCACGAGTTGTGGACCGTCCCCCTGAGCGGCCGCGATCCGCTGCTGCGGCAGATGGCCCGCTGGAGCGGGCGTCAGCGCACGGGGAAGCCGAAGGAGTAGCCCTCTTCCTTGAGTTCGGGCAGGACCTGGCGCAGGGCTTCGACCGTCTGGGTACGGTCGCCGCCCGCGTCGTGGAAGAGGAGCGTCGGCCCGTTGGGCAGCTCCTCCTCCACGGTCGCGACGATGGCGGCCGTACCCGGGCGCTCGAAGTCCTTGGTGTCCACGTTCCAGCCCAGCGGGCGCATGCCGCGGGAGGCGGCCAGCTTGCGGCTGTACGGGGTGAAGGCCCCGCCGGGCGCCCGGTAGTACATCGGCCGCACCCCGCCCGACGCCTTGGTGATCATGCGTTCCGCGTCGAGGATCTGCTGCGACTGGTACGCCTCGGGCCGCTTGTCCATCGCGGTGTTGTGCGACACCGTGTGGTCGCACAGGCGGTGCCCGGCCGCGACGATCTTCTTGACGAGATCCGGGTGGGCCTGCGCCTGGGTGCCCACCATGCAGAAGGTCGCCTTCACCCCGTTCTCCTCGAGGACGGCGAGGACCTGGGGGGTCCACTCGGGGTCGGGACCGTCGTCGATGGTGATGTTCACCCCGCGGCTCCCCGCGTCGGAGGCGTGCGCGATGGTCACGCCGACCGCCTTCGGAGCCTTGCCCCGCGCGCTCGCGCCCGCCTTCGGCGCCGTCCCGGTCGCCTCGCCCGCCTGCGCGGTCCACACCGAGACACCCCCGGCGAGCACGGTCACCGCGAGCGCCGCCCCCACCACTCTGCTGTTCCAGCCCTGTCCGACACTCCGTCGTGCCATGTCCGTGCCTCCCGCGCCGTGCCTCACCGCTGCCCTTGACCTCACGGTCACTTGGCAGGACGGGACGCACGGGCCCGCGGCTCCCTCCGTTACCGATCACGGACAATTCCGGGGGCGTTCGCGGACATGAGGGGCCACCCGGGGCCCGTGCAGGACTACTTGACGGCACCGGCCGCGATGCCGCGGGTCAGGGTGCGCTGGAAGAGCAGGAAGAACACGATCGCCGGGAGGACGCCCAGCAGCGCCGCCGCGTTCGTCATCGTGGCGTCCATCAGACGCTGCCCCTGGAGGACGCCGAGCGCGACGGACACGGTCTGGTGGTCGTTGGAGAGCAGCATGACGAGCGGCAGCAGGAACTCGTTCCACGTCCAGATGAAGAAGAAGACGAGGAGCACCCCGATCGTCGGGCGGTTCATCGGCACGACGATCCGCCACAGGACCTGCCACTTCCCGGCGCCGTCGATCCGTGCCGCCTCGACGACCTCGCGCGGGAACCGGCCGAGCACCGACGCCAGGAGATAGGTGCCGAACGCCGACTGGATCACCGTGAAGACGATGATCACGCTGAGCCGGGTGTCGTAGAGGTCGGCCTTCTTCGCCAGGAAGTACAGCGGGTAGACGAGCGATTCCTGCGGCAGCATGTTCGCGAGGACGAAGAAGGCGAGCACCCAGGTGCGGCCCCGCACCCGGCCGATGCCGATCGCGTACGCGGTGAGGATCGACAGCAGTACCGCGAGCACGGCCACCGAGCCGCTGATGAGCGTCGAGTTCCACAGCTTCTGGCCGAAGTCGACCCGCTCCCAGAAGCCGGTGACGCCGTCGGTGTATAACCCCTCGGGCGGGGCGAGCGGGCCGTTGTTCGAGTATTCCTCGGGGGACTTGAAGGCGTTGACGACGACGATGACGAACGGCGCGACCATGAACAGGGCCGCGACGCACAACGCGGCGAGCACCGGATGGCGGCGGACGGATCCCCTCATGCGGCAGGTCCTTCCTCGGCGTCCTCGGCGCGCGTCTGCAGCCGCAGTCCGACGAGCGCGAGAAGCAGGATGATCACGGTCAGGACGGTGGAGATCGCGGCCCCGTAGCCGACCTGGGTCTGCTCGAAGAACGTCGTGTACGAGAAGTAGGACGGCACGTCGGTCGCGCCGCCGGGGCCGCCCTTGGTGAGGACGTAGATCGCGCCGAAGACCTTCAGCGCCGCGATGGTGCACCACAGGAGTACGACGTATATCTCGGGCCTGATCTGCGGCAGCGTCACGTGCCAGAGACGGCGCCACCAGCCGGCGCCGTCCAGCTCCGCGGCCTCGTACAACTGCGGTTCCACGCGCTGCAGTCCGGCCATGAAGACCACGAGCGGGAAGCCGATCTGCACCCACGCCATCACGCCCATCACGGACCAGAGCGCGAGGTCCGGGTCGCCGAGCCAGTCCTGCTGCCAGGAGCCGAGCCCGATCGCCCGGAGGAAGGCGTTGAGGGCGCCGTCGTCGGGGGCGAGGATCCAGCTCCACACGATGCCGGCCACGGCGATCGGCAGCACCTGCGGAAGATAGAAGCAGGCCCGCAGCACGGCCGCGAGACGGCTGCCGTAGTGCTTGGCGACGAAGTCGAAGAGGGCGGCGGCGAGCACCAGGCCGATGACGGTCGGGACGACCGACATCGACAGCACCATGAAGAGGCTGTGCCGGAAGGAGGCCCAGAACTCCGCGTCCCGGAGCAGCTCGCGGTAGTTGGCGAGCCCGGACCAGTGCAGCGGCCCCACGCCCTGCCAGTCGGCGAAGCTCCACGCCGTGTTCATCGCGAACGGGGCGACGATCACGGCGAGGAAGGCGAGCGCGCCCGGCAGCAGGAAGAGGGCGTAACCGTCACGGCGCCGGCCGCGCGGCGGACGGACGGGTCCGCCGCGCCGGTTCGCGGCCGCGTTCTCCTTGCGGAGGGCGGTCAGGCTCATCCCTTCGACGCGCCCTTGTCGTAGGCGGCCTGGAGCGCGTCGAGGTATTGATCAGGTGAAGCGCTTCCGGTCATCAGCCGCTGGGTCTGGGAGACGAGCGTGTCGTAGAAGCCGGCGACCGGCCAGTCCGGGTAGTAGGCGAGGCCGTTCTGGTCCGACAGCGCGTTGAAGTCCTTGATCAGCTGCTGGGACTTGGGGTCCTTGACGGCGGAGGCGTCGGCCGCGACGGGGACGCCGCCCTTGTCGCCGAGCAGGTTCTGGATCCTCTTCGACATGGTGATGTCGATGAAGTCGTAGGCGAGTTCCTTGTTCTTCGACTTGGCGGGTACGACCCACAGATTGCCGCCGGAGCCGGGGGTGAGCGCGGCGCCGGGGAACAGGCCGGACGACCAGTCGAACGTGGCCTCGTCCTCGAAGCGGCCGAACCACCAGGTGCCCGAGAAGATGATCGGCGCCTTCTGCCGGAGCCAGGACACGCCCGCCTTCTCGGCCGTGGCGCTGGTGGTGTCCTTGGCTATGTAGCCCTTCTTCACCCAGTCGGCGAAGGTCTCCGCCGCGTACGTCCAGGCCGCGTCGTGGAAGTCCGCCGTGCCCTTCAGCTCGTAGTCGTCGACCCAGGCGCGGTCCGCCTTCGTGAGGGCGAGCTGGTAGACGTACTGGTGGGCCAGGTACTCGGCGCCGGAGTTGGCGAGCGGGGTGACGCCGTGCTTCTTGAACTCGGCCAGCACGGCGGTCAGTTCGTCGAAGGTCGTCGGGACCTCGATCCCGTACTTCTCGAAGAGGTCCTTGTTGTAGTACGCCTGGAGGAACTCGCCGTAGTTCGGTACGCCGTACCACTTGCCCGAGCCCATCGTGCCGGCCGGTGAGTAGCGGCTCGTGGTGGTGATCGACGGGGAGAGCCGCTTGTCCCAGCCGCGCCGGGTGACCTCGGCGGTCAGGTCCGTGAGCAGGCCCTGCTTCGACAGCAGGCCGGCCGTGGCGTTGCCCTTGTTGTACTCCATGAGGTCGGGGGCGTCGTCGGAGCCGAGGACCATGGACGCGGTCTTCTGGATCTGGTCGAAGCTCTTCTCCTCGAACTTGACCTTCACACCCGGGTGCCGGGACTCGAACTCCTTGATCGACTCGTTCCAGGCCGCGCCCATCGCGCTGTTGGCGGCCTCGTAGTGCCACAGGCGGAGGGTCTTCGACCCGCCGCCGCTGTCGTCGGAGCTGTCGCCGCCGCAGGACGTGAGGGCGAGGACGCAGGTCAGGGCCGCCGCGGCGGCGCCCAGGGCGCGGTGGCGCGGGGCTCTGGCGTGCGTGGTGCTTCGTGTCGTCAACATCCGCGGCTCCCTCAGAGCTCGGCAAAGGTATGTCGAAGCGCTTCGACGGGCGACGGTAGGGGGCGCGGTGCGGGGGGTCAATGGGGCGGGCGTGATCTGGGCCGGTGACGGGTGGCGCGGGGAGGGGTGGGTGGTCTTGCGGGTGCGGCTCTCGTCGTGGCTGGTCGCGCAGTTCCCCGCGCCCCTGAGATGCGCACTTCGTGCGGCATCTCATCAGAGAGGCGCGGCCCGTGCGGCACATCGGCGGGGAGGCGCGCTCCGTGTGGCGTTTCGGTGGGGAGGTGCGCCCGTGTGGCGTTTCGACAGGGGGGGCGCGCCGCGTGTGGTGTTTCGGCGGGGAGGCGTGCCCCGTGTGGTGTTTCGGCAGGGAGGCGCGCCCGTGCAGCCTTTCTGCAGGGGGGCGCGCCGCGTGTGGCGCTTCGGCGGGGAGGCGTGCGCCGTGCGGCGTTTCGGCAGGGGGCGCGCTCCGTGCGGCGCCTCGGTAGGGAGGCACGCCCCGTGTGGCGTTTCGGCAGGGAGGTGCGGCGGCGTCGTGGCCTCTTGGGGAGGCTGCGCGGAGCGCATGCCTCAGGGGCGCGGGGAACTGCGCGAGAAGAGGCCGCCGGGGCGCGCGTGGCGGACTGCCCTGTGTGAACGGCGCACGTCAGAGCGGCAGTTGGCGAAGTCCGGGGATGCGGATCCCGGGCCGGGATTAGGATGTGGCGCTTGTCCGGCCGCCGGGCCGGACGGGCTCAGGCAGACCTGGGGCGGGTCGGACGCGCCCTCAGGGATGCGCGGCCCCCGACGTCAGGACCCGATGTCAGCCACGCGTGCGAACGCCGAACTCGGCCTGCTCGAAGCGGAGATGAGCGAGCCGGCCGAGCAACTCGCCCTCTTCACCGGAGGACGCGCCGCACCACCGCGCACCCTCATGGACATCCTCGACGCGACGGTACGGGCCCACCCCGACGAGCCCGCCCTCGACGACGGCACCCGCCAACTGACGTACCGTGCGCTGGCCGCCTCGGTGGAACACCTACGGCGCGGACTCGACGCGGCCGGAGTGCGCCACGGCGACCGCGTCGGCATCCGCCTCCCGAGCGGCACGAACGAGCTGTACGTCGCGATCCTCGCCGTCCTCGCCGCGGGAGCGGCCTACGTCCCGGTCGACGCCGACGACCCCGACGACCGCGCCGAGCTGGTCTTCGGCGAGGCGCGGGTCAGGACCGTCATCGGCGCCGGACACCGCTTCACGGTGGACAAGCCCGCCGACGTACCCGCCGCGCGGCCCGGGACGTGCGACGACGCGTGGATCATCTTCACGTCCGGTTCGACCGGCAGGCCCAAGGGCGTGGCCGTCCACCACCGCGCCGCCGCCGCGTTCGTGGACGCCGAGGCCGCGCTGTTCCTCACCGACGATCCGATCGGCCCCGGCGACCGGGTGATGGCCGGGCTGTCCGTCGCGTTCGACGCCTCCTGCGAGGAGATGTGGCTGGCCTGGCGGCACGGCGCCTGCCTGGTACCGGTGCCGCGGTCACAGGTGCGCGGCGGCGCCGACCTCGGGCCGTGGCTCGTCGAGCAGGAGATCACCGTGATCTCCACGGTGCCCACCCTCGCCGCGCTCTGGGAGCCCGAGACCCTGGACGACGTCCGGCTGCTGATCTTCGGCGGCGAGGCATGCCCGCCCGAACTCGCCCGGCGCCTGGTCACCGAGGGCCGCGAGGTGTGGAACACCTACGGGCCCACCGAGACCACCGTCGTCGCCTGCGCCGCCCTGATGACCGGCACCGAACCGGTCCGCATCGGACTGCCCCTGGGCGGCTGGGAGCTGGCCGTCGTCGACGACACCGGCCGGCCCGTACCGATGGGCGGGAGCGGTCAGCTCGTCATCGGCGGCACGGGCCTCGCCCGCTACCTCGACGCCGACAAGGACGCCGAGAAGTACGCGCCGCTGGAGGCACTTGGCTGGCAACGCGCCTACCGCAGCGGTGACCTGGTCAAGGCCGACCCGGAAGGGCTCGTCTTCCTCGGGCGCGGCGACGAGCAGATCAAGCTCGGCGGCCGACGCATCGAACTCGGCGAGGTCGACGCCGCCCTCGCCGCGCTGCCCGGCGTCGCGGGCGCGGCCGCCGCCGTCCGCACGGCCCCCGGCGGCAACCAGCTGCTCGTCGGCTACCTCGTCACCCAGGACGGCTTCGACCGCACGGCCGCCCTCGGCCGGCTCCGCGCCGAACTGCCCGCCGCCCTCGTACCGTTGCTCGCCCCCGTCGCCGACCTGCCCACCCGCACCTCCGGCAAGGTCGACCGCGACGCGCTGCCCTGGCCGCTGCCCGGCACGGACACCGGCGCCGACGGCACGGCCGAGCAGCTCTACGGCACCGAGGCCTGGCTCGCCGAGCAGTGGAGCGACATCCTCGGCATCCCCGTGACCGGCGCCCGCGACGACTTCTTCGCGCTCGGCGGCGGCAGCCTGGCCGCCGCCCGGCTCACCACCCGGCTGCGCACCCGCTACCCGAACGCCGCCGTCCTCGACATCTACGAACGGCCCGTCCTGCGCAAGCTGGCCCGCAGGCTGGAGAAGTCCGCGCAGCACGACGGCGCCGCCCGCACCGTCGCCCCCGTTCCCCGACGCACCCAAGCGGCCCAAACAGCCCTGCTGCTCCCGCTGTTCACCCTCGTCGGGCTGCGCTGGACCGTCGTGCTCGCGGCCCTCGGCAACGTCCTGCACCGGCTCGGCCCCTACCCGTGGGCGCCGTCCGCGTCCTGGTGGCTCGTCGCCGCCGGCGCGCTCGCCCTGTACAGCCCGCCGGGGCGCCTGGCCATCGCGGCGGGCGGCGCCCGGCTGCTCCTGCGCGGCGTCGGACCCGGCACCTACCCGCGCGGCGGCCGGGTCCACCTGCGCCTGTGGACCGCCGAACGCCTCGCCGAGTACAGCGGCGCGACCTCCCTGACCGGCTCCTGGCTCGAACGGTACGCGCGAGCGCTCGGCGCCAGGATCGGCGCGGACGTCGACCTGCACTCGCTGCCCCCGGTCACCGGCCTGCTCAAGCTCGGCCGCGGCTGCGCCGTCGAGACCGAGGTCGATCTGTCCGGGCACTGGCTCGACGGCGACCGGCTGGAGATCGGCACCGTCAAGGTCGGCGCGGGAGCCGTCGTCGGCACCCGCAGCGTCCTCTTCCCGGGCGCCCGGGTCGGCAAGCGCGCCGAGGTCGCCCCCGGCTCGGCGGTGCGCGGACAACTGCCCACCGGTCAGCGCTGGGCGGGCTCACCCGCCGTCAAACTCGGCCGGGCGCGCCGCGACTGGCCGCGCGAGCGCCCCCCGCGCGCCGTGCACTGGCGCGCCATGTACGGCCTGACGGGCAGCACGCTCAGCCTGCTGCCGGTCCTCGCCGCGCTCCCCGCGCTGTGCCTGGCACGCGTCTTCGTCCCCGCCGACGCCACCCTCGGCGAGGCCGTACGCGGCGCCCTGGGCGCGCTCGTGCCCGCGACCCTGCTCTTCGGCCTCGCCTACGCCGCGCTGATCCTCATCGGCGTCCGGCTGCTCAGCCTCGGCCTGCACGCCGGCATCAGCCCCACGCACAGCCGCACCGGCTGGCAGGCGTGGACCGTCACCCAGCTCATGGACCTGTCCCGGCAGACCCTCTTCCCGCTCTACGCCGGGCTCGTCACGCCCGTCTGGATGCGGCTGCTCGGCATGCGCGTGGGACGCGGCGCCGAGGTGTCCACGGTGCTCGGCCTGCCCGGCCTGACCACGGTGGGCGAGGGCGCGTTCCTCGCCGACGACACCCTGACCGCCCCGTACGAACTCGGCGGCGGCTGGATCCGCGTCGGCCGCGCCGACATCGGACGGCGCGCCTTCCTCGGCAACTCCGGCATGACCGCGCCCGGCCGCGCCGTCCCCGACGACGGCCTGGTCGGCGTGTTGTCGGCCACCCCCAAGAAGGCCCGCAGAGGCAGCTCCTACCTGGGCCTGCCACCGGTCGAACTGCCCCGCACGGTCGCCGTCCGCGACGACCGCCGCACCTACGCGCCGCCCGCCCGGCTCAAGGTGGCCCGCGCCCTGGTCGAGCTGTGCCGGCTCGTCCCCGTGTGCTGCTCGGCGGCGCTCCTCGTCCTGGTCGCCGCGGCCCTCACCGCCGCCGCCGCGCACGGCTGGTGGCTCGCGGCGCTGGTGTCCGGCGCGGTCCTGATCGGCGCCGGAGCACTCGGCTGCCTGGTCTCCGTCGTCGCCAAGTGGCTGCTCGTCGGCCGGCACCGCGCCGGGGAGCACCCGCTGTGGTGCGGTTTCGTGTGGCGGGGCGAACTCGCCGACACCTTCGTCGAAACGGTGGCCGTGCCCTGGCTCGCCGGAGCCGTGCCCGGCACCCCGGTGCTGACCCTGTGGCTGCGCGCCCTCGGCGCCCGGATCGGCCGGGGCGTGTGGTGCGAGACCTACTGGCTCCCGGAGACCGACCTCGTCACCGTCGGGCCCGCCGCGAGCGTCAACCGGGGCTGTGTCCTGCAGACCCACCTCTTCCATGATCGGATCCTGCGGACGGATACTGTGGTTCTCCGGGCGGGCGCCACGCTGGGCCCGGGCGGAATCGTCCTGCCGGGCAGCGAGATCGGAGCCCGTACGACCCTGGGCCCCGCGTCCCTCGTCATGGCCGGCGAGTCGGTACCGGCGGACACCCGCTGGCTGGGCAACCCGATCGAGGCCTGGCGCCCCTGAGGCGGCGGGCCGCCGTCGGCGGCGGCCCGCCGGCGCACCGTACGAGGACAGGGCAGGGGAGCGGACCAGGCGTGAGCGGGCACCACAGATCGGCACCGGACCCCTACTTCCCGGGCCACGGCGACGCCCGCTTCCGGGTCCACCGCTACGAACTGGCCCTCGACTACCGGCCGGTGCCGAACCGGCTCGCGGGCACCGCCCGGCTCAGCGCGATCGTGGGCCGCGCCCCGCTGAGCGAGTTCCAGCTCAACCTGGGCGACTTCCGCATCGACCGCATCCGCGTCGACGGCCGGCCCCCGCACTACACCCTGCGCGGCGGCAAACTGCGGGTGCGCCCCGCCAAGTCGCTGCCCGCGAGCGCCGCGTTCACCGTCGACGTGCACTACTCCGGCAACCCCCGGCCGGTCGACAGCCCCTGGGGCGGTCTCGGCTGGGAGGAGCTGACCGACGGCGCGCTGGTCGCCAGCCAGCCGGTGGGGGCGCCGTCCTGGTACCCGTGCAACGACCGGCCCGCGGACAAGGCCGCGTACCAGATCGCCGTCACCGCGCCGTCGGCGTACCAGGTGGTGATCGGCGGCCGGCTGCTGACCCGTACCACCCGGGCCTCCACCACCACCTGGCTCTACGAACAGCCCGCGCCGACGTCGAGCTATCTGGTCGGCCTGGCCATCGGCAAGTACCAGACGGCGCTGCTCGGCGACCCGGGGCTGCGCGGCGTGCCGCAGACCGGCCACTTCCCGGCCCGGCTCCTCGCCGAGTTCTCCCGGGACTTCGCCCGGCAGCCGCAGATGATGGACCTCTTCGAGGAGCTTTTCGGGCCCTACCCCTTCGGCGAGTACGCGGTCGTCGTCGCCGACGAGGAACTCGACATCCCCGTCGAGGCGCAGGGGTTGTCGCTCTTCGGCGTCAACCACGTGGACGGCGCCCGCGGCGCGGAGCGGCTGGTCGCGCACGAGCTCGCCCACCAGTGGTTCGGCAACAGCGTCACCGTCGCCGACTGGCGCCACATCTGGCTCAACGAGGGCCTGGCCAAGTACGCGGAGTGGCTGTGGTCCGAGCGCTCGGGCGCCCACCGCGCCCACGATCTGGCCCTGAGCGCCCACCGCGCGCTCGCCGCCCGGCCCCAGGACCTCCAACTCGCCGACCCCGGGCGCAAGTCGATGTTCGACGACCGGCTCTACGAGCGCGGCGCGCTCACCGTGCACGCGGTGCGCCTCGTCCTCGGCGACGCCGCGTTCTTCCGGATGCTGCGCGAGTGGACCGCCGTCCACCGGCACGGGGTGGTCAGCACCGAGATGTTCACCGCGCACGCCGCGCGCTACGCGCCCCGGCCGCTGGACGACCTCTTCGAGGCCTGGCTGTACGAGCGACCGCTGCCGTCGCTGTCCACTCTGTGAGGATCGGGGCATGGATCACGAACCGATGCGCCGCGTCGCCGAATTCCGGGCGGCGTTCGACGGGCGGGCGGACGCCGCGCGCCCCGAACTGGCCGAGCTGAGACGTGAGTTGCTGACCGAGGAGGCGCGGGAGGCGGCCGAGGCCCTGACCCAGCTCGCCGAGTCCCTGCGCACCGGCGACGACCCCGCCGGGGCGTACCGGGCGCTGGCGAAGGAACTCGCCGACGTCCTCTACGTCACCTACGGCGCCGCGGACGCGCTGGGCATCGACCTGCCGGCCGTCTTCACCGAGGTGCACCGCTCCAACATGAGCAAACGGGACGCGGACGGCCGGGTCCTGCGCCGGGCCGACGGCAAGGTCCTCAAGGGCCCCGGCTACCGGCCGCCGGACCTCGACGGGCTCGTCGAGTGGCCGGGCGCGACGGCCCGCGGCGAGCGCTGAGGCGGCGGGGCCGCGCCGCTCAGACGGTGTGCGGCCCCATGTCGTAGCGCTCCTTGACCAGTTCGAGGTGGAGCCAGCTCTCCACCTCGCGCACCTGCGGCAGCTCCCGCATCTCCTCCAGGGTGGTGCGGACGGCGGCGAAGGACTCGGCGGTGATGGTGCCGACCACCTCGGCGCTCCCCAGGCACGTCGACAGGAACGTCACCCGGGGGAGCGCGGCCACCCGCCGCGCCGTGTCCGCCGCCGCGCCGGCCACCCGCAGGCTGAATCCGCACAGATAGCCCATCCCGAGGACTTCGGGCCGCACCAGCGCGACGACCTGGGCCACGCCCCCGTCGAGCAGGCGCAGCGTGCGGGAACGGGTCGCGCCCGCCGACAGACCGATCCGCGCCGCCAGCTCGGCGAACGGCAGCCGCCCGTCCTCCTCCAGCTCCGCGAGGATCCGCTCGTCCACGTCGTCCTGCGGCGCGACGGTCGGCTCCTCCGCCGGCAGATACGGGTCCTTCACGTGCCGCGTCGCGATCAGCGGATCCACGCTGCCCACCCCGTCGAGCGTCCGGATGCGCTCGATCGTCCGCTCCAGCTCCCCGAACCCGGCCGTCCGCAGCTCCGTCATGATCGACCGGCGCCCGCTCGTCAGCGTCACGAAGGGGGCCTCCGACAGCTCGGCGATCGCGCGCGCGACCGGCCCCGCGGCGCCCTCCGTGGCGATGGCCAGATGCGCGGAGGCGGTGAGCCTGCGCACGGCGGGATGCGTGATGGCCACGACGCGCACCGCGCCCGACTCCTGGAGCCGCTGCACCCGCATCCGGGTCGCGGGCCGGGACAGACCCACCCGCTGGGCCAGCGTCTCGTAGGTCAGCCGGCCGTCGGTCTGCAGTCCGCGCACGATCGCCAGGTCGGTCTCGTCGAGATCCACGGGTCGGTCCCCTCGGTCAGCGGTTCGGCCCGGCCGTGGCGCGGCCGGGGTCTGGGGTCATTCTCGGACAGTCCCCGAACCCTGCGGCCGTACCGTCGGAGGTGGACAGGAGTGACAGTCGAAACGTAAGTTTCATTCCCATGTTGCGATCGAATCATTCCTGGAGGACGGTGTGACGCGTCCCGTCGCCGTGATCACCGAGACGGCGGAGCTCGACCCCGAGCCGGGCCTGCGACTGCTCACCGAGGCCGGCTTTGAGGCCCGCCTCGTCGGCAGCCGCGACCCGGAGGCCATCGCCGCCGCCGCGCATGACGCCGTCGCGCTGATCGTCGGGTACGCGCGTGTCGACGCGGCGCTGCTCGACCGGCTGCCCGCCCTGCGGATGCTCGCCACCATGTCCGCGGGGGTCGACATGATCGACGTCCGGGAGGCCGAGCGGCGCGGCCTGTGGGTGGCCAACCTGCCCGACGCGGCCACCGAGGACGTCGCCGTGCACGCCCTCGCCCAGTCGCTCGCCCTCGTCCGCCGCCTGCCCCAGGCCGACGCCCTGGTCCGGGGCGGCGGCTGGAGCGACGACTTCACCGAAGTACCCCGCCGGGCCAGCGAGTTGACGCTCGGGCTGCTCGGCTTCGGCCGCATCGCCCGCACCCTCGCCCGGATCGCCGCCCCGCTCTTCGGCCGCGTCGTCGCCCACGACCCGCACGCCACCGGCCGGCCCGACGGCGTCGACCTGGTCGACCTCGACACGCTGATCGCCGACGCCGACGTGCTCTCCCTGCACATCCCGTCCACCCCGCGGACCCAGGGCATGATCGACGGCCCGCTGCTGACCCGGATGCGGCCCGGCGCCCTCCTCGTGAACGTCGCCCGGGGCGACCTCGTCGACCCCGGCGCGCTGCTCACCGCCCTCGACGAAGGCCCGCTCGCCGGTGCCGCCCTCGACGTCTTCCCCACCGAACCGCCCGCCGCCGACGACCGGCTGCGCACCCACCCCCGCCTGCTGCTCTCCCCGCACAGCGCCTTCCTCACCGACGCCTCGCTGCGCGCCTACGCCACCGACCCCGCGCGCAACGTCATCGCCTGGTGGACCACCGGCCGCCCGAACACCCCGATCACCGGGCCCGCCCCGGACCGGGCCACCACCCCCGCATCCGCCACCGCACCCCGGCAAGGAGCCCCCGCGTGACCGACCTCCTCACCACCCCCGCCCCGGCCGCCGACGCCGCCGAGGAACTGCGCCTGCGCCGCGAACTCGCCGCCGTCTACCGGCTCGTCGCGCACTTCCGCATGACCGACCTGATCTTCACCCACATCTCCCAGCGGCTGCCGGGCCCCGACCACCACTTCCTCATCAACCCCTACGGGCTGCTCTTCGAGGAGATCACCGCCTCGAACCTGGTCAAGATCGACCTCGACGGCAACCCCGTCGAGCCGACGCCGCACCCGGTCAACCCGGCCGGATTCGTCATCCACAGCGCGATCCACAAGGCCCGCGCCGACGCGCACTGCGTGCTCCACACCCACACCAGGGCGGGCTGCGCCGTCGCCGCGCAGCAGGGCGGCCTGCTCCCCGTCAACCAGATGTCGATGGAGTTCCACAACCGCGTCGGCTACCACGACTACGAGGGCGTCGCCCTCAACCTGGCCGAGCAGGAACGCCTCGTCGCCGACCTCGGCGGCCACCCCGCGCTGATCCTGCGCAACCACGGCCTGCTGACCGTCGGGGACAGCGCCAAGCAGGCGTTCCTGCGCATGTACTACCTGGAGAAGGCCTGCGAGATCCAGGTCACCGCCCAGGCCGCCGGGACCCCGCTGATCCTCCCCTCGGACCAGGTCGCCGAGTACACCGCCCAGCAGCTCACCGGCGAGGGCGACGCCGCCTCCGACTTCGAGGACCACGACGCCTACGACCTGGCCTGGGGCGCGCTGCTCCGCCTCGTCGAGCGGGTGGCGCCGGACTACAAGGACTGAGCCGCCGACCGCGGTACGGGCTCAGGGACGAGCCTGCCGCCACGCCGCCATGGACGCGTCCCACGCGTCGCCCGACAGCGCCGTCAGGGAGGCGGGGAACAGGCCGTCCTCCTCCTTGGCGATGTGCCGCCGCAGCTCGTGCATCGCCTCGGTGAACGTGGCGACGTCGGCGGGCGCGGTGAGGTCGAGCGCCGGGAGCAGCGCCGCGAGCTCCCGGTGCTCGGCCTCCAGGGCCGCGATGTACGCGGCGTACTCGGGATCCCGGCCCATCTCGCGGAACAGGCCGTCCTCCTCGCCCCGCCAGTGCGCGGCCAGCTCCCCGGCCATCCGGTCCACGAGGACGCGCGCGGTCGCCGGATCGCCGCGGTCGAGCGCGCGCAGCGCGTCCCCCGCGGTGTCGGTGACGCGCTCGTGCTCGGCGATGAACTCCTTGATGAGCGGGATGTCCCGGCAGCCGCAGTAATGGCACATGCGGTCAGTCTCCCCGGCCGGGGCCGCCCGCCGGCGCATGGCCGCGCCGCAGAGCCAGCAGACACGAGTCGTCCTCCTGCGGCGTGGGCAGCAGCTCCGCGCTGACCGTGTCCACCAGCTGCTGCGGCGACAGACCGGCGTGCCGCTCCACCGCGCTCAGCAGCGCGGCCAGCCCATCGGTGATGTCCTCGTCGCGGCGCTCCACCAGGCCGTCCGTGCACATCAGCACCGTGTCGCCGTCGCGCAGCGGCAGCTCGGAGGCCCGGTACGTCACCTCCGGCAGCACCCCGAGCAGCAGCCCGGTGGTCTCGTCCAGCAGGCCGGCCTTCCCGTCGCGCAGGAGGACCGGCGGCAGATGACCCGCGCACACCCAGCGCAGCAGCCCACGGTCGGGGTGGTAGCGGCAGACGACCGCGGTGGCGGTGCCGTCCGTGCCGGTGTCGAAGGTGATGCGGTTCAGCCAGGCGGTGAGTTTCTCCACCGGCTGTCCGGTGTGGGCGAGCCCGGCGAGACCGCCGCGCAGGGCCGCCATCCGGGCCACCGCGTCGAGACCGTGGCCCGCGGCGTCGCCGAGCGCGTACAGCACCCGCCCGTCGGGCAGCGGTTGCACGTTGTACCAGTCGCCGCCGATCGACGACCGGGTCTCGGCCGGCCGGTACGCGACCGCCGACGTCACACCCTGCACCGTGATCTCGGGCGGATGGGAGGGCAGCACCGCCTCGCGCAGCCGGGCCGCGACCCGGGCCTCGGCGTCCGCCCGCTGCCGCCGCCGCTCCGCCGCGTGCACCGCCGCGTCCAGCTGCACCCGCCGCAGATAGGACTTCGACACATCCCGTACGAGGGCCTGGAGACCCCACACGGGACCGCTCGCCGCCCGCAGCGGCTCCAGGGTGAACCGGATGTGGCGGGTGTCGTCGGTGAGGCGCAGCCGCAGATCCAGCTCCACCGGCAGGCCGGACACGACGTGCTCCAGGGCGACCCGGAACGCGGTGCGGTCCTCCGCCACAAGGCGGCGGGCCAGCTCACCCAGCGTGAGCGGCGCCGAGCCGGGCGACCGGTCGAAGATCACGTACAGGCCGGGTGACCAGTCGCTGTGCCCCGAGGCCAGTTCCCACTCGCCCCAGCCGATCAGGCCCCGCTCCTGCACCCGGTCGCTGATCAGCTCGTGCCGGCGGGTCGTGCCGTCGAAGGTCACCACCACATGACCCCGGTGCCGCGTCGCGGTGATCCGCAGCCGCCGGTGCAGCGGCTCGCCGCCGACCAGCAGGGTCGCGTCCCAGTCGCGGCCGGTCACCGGCTCGCCGGTGGCCAGCACCCGGCGCAGCGCCGGGAACAGCCCGGACGCCTCCGACGACGGCTGGGACACGGTCAGCAGCTGCCCGTGGCGGGGCCGGGAGCGCGGTGTCAGGGCCCGGCCCGCGGCGTTCACGGCCACGTCGACGAAGTCCACGACCTGCCCCGACGCGTCTTCGACCGGGGCGAACACCACGGTCGGCTCGGCCGACGCGTCCACGACGCCCCGCGCCCAGTCCGGCGGGTCCACGGGCAGCTCGGGCGCGGTCAGGGCGGCGTCACGCACCGCCTCACCGCCCAGGAGCCGGAAGGAGTGCCGCAGCGCCTCGCGGGCCTGCCGCGTCAGCAGTGCGTCGATCGCGGTCAGCTCCGGCGGGGCGGGCGGTTCCGGTGCGCCGGGTGCCGCCTGGGCCATGGTGGTTCCTCCGGGTGTCCCTCGGGGCGCGTACGGGCGCGTACCACCAGTTGACCTTGTGCCGTGGCCGCGCGCACACCGGAGGCGGCCGGACCCGGGCTACGGGCGGGGAAAACCGGGTGATCCCCGAGCGGGGCGGGCGGTACTCTCGCCCGTCGGACCACCGCCCCGGGGAAAGGCGTCCATGACGACCCCGAGCAAGCTGCACGACGACGAGCCGGACATCGACCACGCGCTCGTCGCGGGCCTGCTCGCCGACCAGTTCCCGCACTGGGCCGGCCTGCCGCTCCGGTACGTACCGTCGGACGGCACCTCGAACATGCTGTTCCGGCTCGGTGACGACCTGGTCGTGCGGATGCCGCGCACCCCGGGGTCCGCGGCGGACGTCCCGGGGGAGCAGCACTGGCTGCGCCGGCTCGGACCCGGACTGCCCGTCGCGGTGCCGGAGCCGGTCGGCGAGGGGGCTCCCGGGCGCGGGTATCCCTGGCCGTGGTCCGTCCAGCGGTGGATCGACGGCGTGCTGCCGACGGTCGGCACCGGCGGCCAGCCCGCGCTGCTCGCGCAGGACGTGGCGGACTTCGTCCGGGCCCTGTGGCGGGTCGACACCACCGGCGCCCCGGCCGCGGAGCGGGGCGCACCGCTCGCCCCGCGCGACGCGGCAACCCGTGCGGCCCTGGAGCAGCTCGCCGGCGTCGTCGACACGGCCGCCGCGCTCGCCCTGTGGAAGAGCGCGCTCGACGCGCCCCGCCGGGACGGCCCCGGCGTCTGGCTGCACGGCGACCTGGAGCCGGGGAACCTGCTGGTCGACCCGGACAGCGGACGGCTCGCCGCCGTCATCGACTTCGGTTGTACGGGCGTCGGAGACCCGGCGGTGGACCTGATCGTCGCCTGGTACGTCCTCGACGACGACCTGCGCGACGCCTTCCGCGCGGCCGTCGGCTGCGACGAGGCCACCTGGACCCGCGGCCGAGGCTGGGCGCTCAGCATCGCCGCGCTCGAACTCTCCTACTACCGCGGCCGGAACGCGTTCATGGCCGACACCGCGGCACGGGTCATGGGCCGGCTGCTCGGCTGACCCGTGCCGCGCGGCCTCAGACGATCCGGGTCTCCACGCTCACCGACGTCTCGCGCTGCTGCGGGATCACGATCTGCGGGCTGCCCTGCGCGATGGCCACCTGCCGCACCGGCGACGGGATCCGGATGCCCTCGGCACGGAAACGCTGGTGCAGGCGCTTGATGAACTCGTGCTTGATCCGGTACTGGTCGCTGAACTCGCCGACGCCCAGGATCACGTTGAAGCTGATCCGCGAGTCGCCGAAGGTGTGGAAGCGCACCAGCGGCTCGTGCTCCGGCACCGCGCCCTCGACGTCCTTCATGACCTCGGCGACGACCTCCACCGTGACCCGCTCGACCTGCTCCAGGTCGCTGTCGTAGCCCACGCCCGCGAGCACGGTCAGGGTCATCTCCTGTTCCGGGCGGCTGAAGTTGGTCATGTTCGTGCCCGACAGCTGGGTGTTCGGGATGATCACGAGGTTGTTGGAGAGCTGCCGGACCACCGTGTTGCGCCAGTTGATGTCGACGACATAGCCCTCCTCACCGCTGCTGAGCCGGATGTAGTCACCGGGCTGCACGGTCTTCGAGGCGAGGATGTGCACGCCCGCGAAGAGGTTCGCCAGCGTGTCCTGGAGCGCGAGGGCCACCGCCAGACCGCCGACTCCGAGGGCGGTGAGCAGCGGCGCGATGGAGATGCCGAGGGTCTGCAGCACGACGAGGAAGCCCATCGCCAGCACCACGACCCGGGTGATGTTCACGAAGATCGTCGCCGAGCCCGCCACCGCGGCGCGGGACTGGGCCACGGTGCGGACCAGGCCGGTGATGACGCGGGCCGCCGTCAGCGTCGCCGCGACGATCACGAACGCCGTGAGCACCGTGTTCACCGTGCGGCCGGTGCGCGCGGTCAGCGGCAGCACCTCGGCCGCCACCGCGGCGCCGCCGGCGACCGCCGTCCAGGGCACGAGGGTGCGCAGGGCGTCCACGATCACATCGTCGCCGCCCCAGCGGGTGCGGCCCGCCCGGACGCCGAGCCAGCGCAGCAGCATCCGCAGCAGCAGCCCGGCCAGCAGTCCGCCGCACAGCGCCGCGCCGGCGATGATCAGGTCGTGGAGGTCGGCCGTGCGGTTCATCTCTCACCTCCGGTCCGGGGGAACCCGGCGGCGGGGGCGGATATGTGATGTTTCGTCAAGTGACACCTGCTCGTTCGGGAAACGGACCGGCCCATCCTCCCGTACGAGCCCGAACCGCCCCGTTGCCGGGTGCCGGCCGGTGGGGCTTCCCGCGCAGTTCCCCGCGCCCCTGGACGAGCGGAGCTCGTCCGTACGTGGCGGCCCTGATCACCCTCGACGAGGAGTCCGTGGCGGGCTGGC
>NZ_JBEYYU010000036.1:0-88489 GCF_040645755.1 Streptomyces sp. NPDC046716 | reverse complement strand
GCCCGAGGAGCCCCGCGCCCCTGAGATGCCTTCGGCATCCAGGGGAGGCTGCGCGCAGCGCATGCCTCAGGGGCGCGGGGAACTGCGCGGGAAGCGGCCACCGGCCGTCAGATCGCGACGAAGCCCAGCGGGGCAGACGCGGATCTTTCAGGGGCGCGGGGAACTGCGCGACCAGCCCCCACCGGCCCGCGGACGAACGACGGCCGAGAACCGGTGCTGCTCAGCCGAAGAGGCGCTCCAGGACGGCGGCCACCCCGTCCTCCTCGTTGGACGCGGTGATCTCGTCGGCGACGGCCTTCAGCTCGGGGTGGGCGTTGGCCATGGCCACCCCGCGCGCGGCCCAGCCGAACATCGGCACGTCGTTGGGCATGTCGCCGAAGGCGAGGGTGTCGGCGGGACCCACCCCCACCCGCTCGGCGGCGAGTTCGAGCCCCGTCGCCTTGGTCACGCCGCGCGGCTGGAGCTCGACGGTGCCGGGCCCCGACATGGTGACGGTGGCGAGCGGACCGACCGCCGCGCGGGCCACGGCGGCCAACTCGTCGTCGGCCAGCACGGAATGGCGCAGAAGCACCTTGCTGATGGGCTCCGCCCACAGGTCCGCCCGGCGGTGCACCCGCACCGCCGGCAGCGTCGGGTGCGGCATCAGATAGCCGGGCTCGATCAGCGTGAGCCCGTCCACGCCGTCCTGGTCCACGGCCGCGTACACCTGCCCGGCCTCGGCCTCGATCTTTCCGAGCGCCTGCTCGGCCAGTTCCCGGTCGAGGGTGAGCGACCAGAGCAGACGGTCGTGCGCCGCGTCGTACAACTGCGCGCCCTGCGCACACACCGCGAGCCCCGCCCCGCCGAGATCGCTGAGGAGGGGCTGCACCCGGGGTGCGGGCCGCCCGGTGACCACGATGTGCCGGGCTCCGGCCGCGGCGGCCCGCGTGAGGGCGTCCCGCGTCCGGTCCGAGACGGTGTCGTCCCCTCGCAGCAGCGTGCCGTCCAGGTCAGTGGCGATGAGTGCATATGCGGGTGCGGGCATGATCCGAAGAATACGGACCGACGGCACCGGGGGACCGACGCGTACCGGCCGCCCTTGCGCCGATCCCCCGGACCGGGCAGCGGTGACCGTCTTGTCATCTCTTCGGGCTAGCCCACGGCCGCCGGGTGACGGCTACCCGTGCCGGGCCGCGAGATGCGCCGCCAGCCGCGGCGAGGCGAACTCGGTGCCGCACACGAAGCGCATCACCGGGCCGTACGACGAGCCGCCCAGCATGCCGGTGAAGTACAGACCGGGGACCGAGGAGACATGGCCGGGACCGAGCCGCGGAGTGCCCCGGCTGGTCGCGAGGCGGGTGCGCAGGCCGTCGCCGAGGAACGGCATCGCCGCCAGATCCACCCGGTACCCGGTCGCCGCGACGACATGATCCGCGGTCAGCTCCTCGCGTCGCCCCCCGAGCGTGCGCACCTGTACCACCGGCGCGCCGCCCGCCACCGTCACCCGCGGCACCGCCGCGACCTCGCGCACGGTCACCTTGCCCTCGAACCGCTCCCGCAGCCACCACGCGCCGAGCGGGCCGAGCACCCGCTTGACCAGATAGTGGCGGGCGCCGGGCGGCAGCCGACGGTACTGGTGCGGGTAGTACGTGAGCGCGTACAGCGACCAGGCGTTGCCGAACGGGGTCGCGGGGCGCAGGCGCGGCTGCTCCCACGGCGGCGCCCCGAACCGCACCCGGCCCCGGCCGCGCGCCACCACCCGCACGCTCGCCCCGGCCTCGGCCGCCAGCGCCGCCGTCTCCAGCGCGGACTGGCCGGCGCCGACGACGATCAGCTCCCGGCCGGCGAACCGCGACAGGTCGTGGTGCTGGGCGCTGTGCGAGAGCGGGCCCGTGGGCGAGGGCCCGTCCGGCGCGGCCGCGGTGAACTCGTGCGGCACGTGCTCCAGCCCCGACAGGCCGGTGGCGACGACGACGGCGCGCGCGGTGAACTGCTCGCCGGAGTCCAGCTTCAGCTCGAAGCCCGCGGTGCCGCGCCGGTCGACCGAGACGACGCGCACCCGCTCCAGACCGGGCACCAACTGCCGCTGGAACCAGTCGCCGTACGCCACGAAGGTCTCGGCGCCGATCAGGTCCTCGTCCGTGACGAGGCGCCGCAGGCCGGCGGCGTCGCAGTAGTCGACGAGGTCGTGGCCGCGCTGGGGCGCGTCGATGTTCGACGCGGACGGCACCGATTTGAGGATCATGCCCTCGGGCATGTGCGAGCGCCAGCTCACCATGGGCTCCCCGAAGACCCTGACAGGAAGGCCGCGCGCCCGCAGGTGCGCGGCGGTCGACAGGCCGTAGGGGCCCGCGCCGATGACAGCTACCGGATGGATCACGAAGTTCCCTCCCCGGGACGGCAGTGGCGACTGCCCCTGCGTCTCTTGCTTCGCGGTACCGCTCACCGGTCCCCGTTCTGGCTAGACGGAGGTGCCGGTCGCGCCGCCGCGGCGGTTGGTCCGCCACAGCCGGTAGAGATGCCGGGCGCCGGGTCTGACGAACCGGGCCAGCATCGTGAAGAACGGCCGCGGGTCGTCGGCCGCCCACCACGCCAGCTCCGTGCCGCTCGCGCGGGACGGGGCGTGCGGGGTCGTGTAGCCGCTGCGCCGGTACGCGAGCAGGGCCGGCAGGTCGATGTTCTCGACGATGTACCGGTGCCCCGCCCGCTGTTCCCCCTCCGGGACGTCGCGGCCGGTGAGATGCAGATGCATGGCGCGGACGACGTCCACACCCGCCTCGTTCTCGAAGAGGCGGAACTGGGCACCCATCCGCGGGTTGAAATCGAGGAGTTTGTAGCGGCCGTCCCGGCGGTCGAAGCGCAGGTCGAGGTCGATGATGCCGGTGAAGCCGATCTGCTTGACGAAACGCGCGGCGAGATCGGCGAGGTCCGGATTGTCCACGACGTACGCGTGCGCGGTCATGCCCGCGTGCGGGGGCCAGGAGCGGACCTTGACCCCGGTGAACATCGCCCGGGGCGCGGAGTCCTGGTCGACGTACGCGTGCACGATCCAGTCCTCGGCCTGCTCGCGCGGCAGATACTCCTGGAGGATCACCCCGGGCCGCTCGCCCCAGTCCCGCGCCAGGTCGCGCAGGCCCCCGGGGGTGGCGATCCGGGTCGTCCCGGACACGGCGGGGCGGGCGCGGCGGGTGAACGCCTCCCGGTTCTTGGCCACGACCGGGAAACGGGCCCGCGCCGCGAACTCCTCGATGTCCGCGCGGGTCTCGGGGAAGACCGCCGCCGGTGACGGGATCCCGTGCTCCGCGCACAGCTCGTGCAGACCCTGCTTGCTGGCCAGCCGCCGGGGCAACTCCCGCTCCACGGGCGGGAAGAGATATCCCGCGTCGGCCAGCGGGCCCTGGTGCTCGGCGATGAGCACGGCCGCCTCCTCGTCGGTCGGGATCAGCACGGCGGGGCGGCCGATCCGCCGCGCGATCACGAGCAGCCCGTCGACCAGGTGCTCCGGCGCCTCCGCCCCGGTGGTCCGCCAGGGGAAGGCCCGGTGCAGATAGCGGGAGACCGCGGCCGGCGTGCAACGGTCCTCGGTGATCGCGTACATGGGGATGCCGAGGCGGCCCAGGCTGCGGATGGCGCCCACGCCTCCGTGGTGCAACGGATAGTCGCCGAACTTGACGATGAGGCCCGGCACTTCGCGGTCCACGGCCAACGGCGCGGGTCCTGCGCCGCCGCGTGCGTCACCGGCATGTCCGGCCACGGGTCCCCCCACGTGTCCTGATCCCCCTCCGAACCCGGATCCACCCCGTCCGCGTCCGCCGGACATAGACGCTATGGGCGAACCGACCACTCCAACAACGGGTCATTCGGACATTGCGAACTCTTTAGACACTGCCCGAACATCCGGCGTGCACGTAACGTGTGGCCCACCCGTGTGATCCACCCGTGTGATCAGTCCTGGAAAGTGAGGCACGTAGGCATGGCAGCCGCAGCCGCGTCCGAGCACACCCCGCTCGACCCGCTCGACCTCCCCGAAGGCCACCCCTTCGGCCCGCACAACCTCCCCTACGGAGTCTTCAGCCGCGCGGACGAGAGCCCCCGGGTCGGCGTCCGGCTCGGCGACCACGTCCTGGACGCGGGCGCGGCGGCCGACTCCCTCGGCTCGCCGCACAGCCCGCTGCTGGCCCGGCGCACCCTCAACCCCCTGCTCGCCGCGGGCCGTTCGGCCTGGTCGGAGGTGCGGCGCGCGGTGACGTCCTGGGTGACGGACCCGGCCCACCGCGACGCGGTCCGGCCCCATCTGCACCCGCTGGCCTCGGTCACGCTGCACCTGCCCTTCGAGGTCGCGGACTACGTCGACTTCTACGCGTCCGAGAACCACGCCACTAACCTCGGCAAGCTCTTCCGCCCGGACGAGGCGGCCCTGAAGCCCAACTGGAAGCATCTGCCGGTGGGTTACCACGGCCGCGCGGGCACGGTCGTGGTCTCCGGCACCGACGTGGTCCGCCCCAGCGGCCAGCGCAAGGGCCCGCAGGATCCGGCGCCGGTCTTCGGCCCGTCGGTCCGCCTCGACATCGAGACCGAGGTCGGTTACGTCGTCGGGGCGCCGTCGCCGCAGGGCGTTCCCGTCCCCCTCTCCTCCTACCGCGACCACGTCTTCGGTCTGTGTCTGCTCAACGACTGGTCGGCGCGCGACATCCAGAACTGGGAGACGGTGCCGCTCGGCCCGCACCTCGGCAAGTCCTTCGCGACCTCGATCTCCGCGTGGATCACGCCTCTCGAGGCCCTGGACGCGGCGCGGGTACCGGCGCCCGAGCGCACGGTGCCGCTCCTGCCGTACCTCGACGACTCCGACGCCGACCCCGCGGGCTACGACCTGCGCATCACTGTCGCCCTGAACGGCGAGGTCGTCTCCGAGCCGCCGTTCGCCGGCATGTACTGGACGGGCGCCCAGATGCTGGCCCACATGACGGTCAACGGCGCCTCCCTGCGCACCGGTGACCTCTACGGCTCCGGCACCGTCAGCGGCACCGCCGAGAACGAGCGCGGCTCCCTGATCGAGATGACCTGGAACGGTCAGCGGCCGCTGGAACTCGCCGACGGCAAGCGGGGGTTCCTCGCGGACGGCGACGAGGTGACGATGACGGCCTGGGCCCCGGGCCCCGCCGGCACCCGGGTGGCCCTGGGCGAGGTGACGGGCCGCATCGTGGCACACCCGTAACCGACCGCGACCGGCCGCGCAGTTCCCCGCGCGCCTCCCCTGGGCGAGCGGAGCTCGCTTCCAGGGGCGCGGGGAACCGCGCGAGAAGCGGCCACCGGGCCGCGGTCGGCAACGGTCCTACCAGTCGACATCCTCCGGCTCCGGCTCCGGCCCGAAGTCGGGCTCGGGGCCGGGGTCGAACTCCGGGGCACGCTCCACGGACTCCCCGCCCTCGAGCCCGGCAAGAACTTCAAGCACCCCGGGCCCCCAGGTGGCCAGCTTCTTCTCGCCGACCCCGCCGAGCGTCCCCAACTGCCCCAGCGAAGTGGGCCGCTGAAGAGCGATCTCCCGCAACGTGGCGTCATGGAAGATCACATACGCCGGCACCCCGTTCTCCTTGGCCTGCGCCCCGCGCCACGCCCGCAGCGCCTCGAAGACGGGCTGCAGCTCTGCGGGCAGATCGGCCGCGACGGTCTTGGCCTTGCGCTCACGGGAGGACGACCGGGAAGCGGCCGGCTTCGGCGCTTCCTTGCGCAACCGCACCTCCCGCTCCCGCCCGAGCACGCTCCCGCTCTCCTCGGTGAGCACGAGCGTCCCGAACTCACCCTCGACCGCGACGAGCCCCTGCGCCAGCAACTGCCGCACGACACCACGCCATTCGTTCTCGCTCAGCTCCTCGCCGATGCCGAAGACGGACAGCTGGTCGTGGTCGAACTGGATGACCTTGGCGCTGCGCTTGCCCAGCAGGATGTCGATGATCTGGCCCGCGCCGAACTTCTGCCGCCGCTCCCGGTCGAGCCGCACCACGGTGGACAGGATCTTCTGCGCGGCGACCGTGCCGTCCCAGGTCTCGGGCGGGGTCAGGCAGGTGTCGCAGTTGCCGCAGGCGGCCGGGGCCTCCTGGCCGAAGTACGTCAGGAGCTGGGCCCGCCGGCACTGCGCGGTCTCGCAGAGCGCCAGCATCGAGTCGAGGTGGGAGGAGGCCCGGCGGCGGAACGCCTCGTCGCCCTCCCCCATGTTGATCAGCTTGCGCTGCTGCACGACGTCCTGGAGTCCGTACGCCATCCAGGCCGTGGACGCGAGCCCGTCGCGGCCCGCACGGCCGGTCTCCTGGTAGTACCCCTCGACGGACTTCGGGAGATCGAGGTGGGCCACGAACCGCACATCGGGCTTGTCGATACCCATGCCGAAGGCGATGGTCGCGCAGACCACCAGGCCCTCCTCGCGGAGGAAGCGGGACTGGTGCGCCGCGCGCGTCCCCGCGTCGAGGCCCGCGTGGTACGGCACGGCCTCGATGCCGTTCCTGCTGAGGAACTCGGCGGTGGCCTCCACGGACCTGCGCGACAGGCAGTACACGATGCCCGCGTCGCCCTCGTGCTCCTGCTTGAGGAAGGTCAGCAGCTGCTTCTTCGGCTCGGCCTTGGGCACGATCCGGTACTGGATGTTGGGCCGGTCGAAGCTGGCGACGAAGTGCCGGGCCCGGGGCATGCCGAGGCTCTGGGTGATCTCCTGGTGGGTGGCGTGCGTCGCGGTCGCCGTGAGGGCGATGCGCGGCACGTCGGGCCACCGCTCGCCGAGCACGGACAGCGCCCGGTACTCGGGCCGGAAGTCGTGCCCCCACTGGGCCACACAGTGCGCCTCGTCGATCGCGAAGACGGAGATCTTGCCGCGCGAGAGCAGGTCGAGGGTGCTGTCGAGCCGCAGCCGCTCCGGGGCGAGATAGATCACGTCCAGCTCACCGGCGAGGAACTCGGCCTCGACGGTGCGCCGCTCGTCGAAGTCCTGCGTCGAGTTCATGAACCCGGCGCGCACGCCGAGTGCCCGCAGCGCGTCCACCTGGTCCTGCATGAGCGCGATCAGCGGCGAGACGACGACGCCCGTACCGGGTCTGACCATGGCGGGGATCTGATAGCAGAGCGACTTGCCGCCACCGGTGGGCATCAGGACGACGGCGTCACCGCCCGCCACGACGTGCTCGATGATCGCTTCCTGCTCACCGCGGAAAGCGTCGTACCCGAAGACGCGGTGGAGCGTGGCAAGGGCCTCGCTCTCCGTCACCTCGCTCATACCGTCTGTCCCGTCCGTCGTCCGACTGCTCCCGCAACGATAGGGGTCGGGACCGACAACCCGGAAAGTTATCCACAGGCTCGGGAGAACCGGCCCGCACGCAGAGGTGCCCGGCACCCCTCCCAGGGCGCCGGGCACCGGCTCACGCGTACGCGGTGGAGCTACCGGACGAAGACTCCGGCCTGGCTCGCGAGGTCCAGGAAGTACTGCGGCGCGAGGCCCAGCACGATCGTGACCGCGACGCCCACCGCGATCGTCGTCATGGTCAGCGGCGACGGCACGGCCACGGTCGGTCCGTCCGCCTTCGGCTCGCTGAAGAACATGAGGACGATCACGCGGATGTAGAAGAACGCGGCGATCGCCGACGAGATCACACCGACCACGACCAGCGCGCCCGCACCGCCCTCGGCCGCCGCCTTGAACACGGCGAACTTGCCGGCGAAGCCGGAGGTGAGCGGGATACCGGCGAAGGCCAGCAGGAACACGGCGAAGACCGCCGCGACCAGCGGCGAGCGCCGGCCGAGCCCCGCCCACTTCGACAGGTGGGTGGCCTCGCCGCCCGCGTCGCGCACCAGTGTCACCACGGCGAAGGCGCCGATGGTCACGAAGGAGTACGCGCCGAGGTAGAAGAGCACCGACGAGACGCCCTCGGGCGTCGTCGCGATCACACCGGCCAGGATGAACCCGGCGTGTGCGATCGACGAGTACGCCAGCAGCCGCTTGATGTCGGTCTGGGTGATCGCGACGATCGCACCGGCGAGCATCGTGACGATGGCGACGGCCCACATGACCGGCCGCCAGTCCCAGCGCAGGCCGGGCAGGACCACGTAGAGCAGGCGCAGCAGCGCGCCGAAGGCGGCCACCTTGGTCGCCGCCGCCATGAAGCCGGTGACGGGCGTCGGGGCGCCCTGGTAGACGTCCGGCGTCCACATGTGGAACGGGACGGCGCCGACCTTGAACAGCAGGCCCATGACGACGAGCGCCATGCCGATCAGCAGCAGCGCGTCGTTGCCCATCGTGTCGGCGAGGGCCGGGTCGATGCTGCCGACCGTGCCGTCGACGACGCTCGCCAGCTTGGCGTACGAGACCGAGCCCGCGTAGCCGTAGAGCAGCGCGATGCCGAACAGGGTGAACGCGGACGCGAAGGCGCCGAGCAGGAAGTACTTGACCGCGGCCTCCTGCGACACGAGCCGCTTGCGGCGGGCCAGCGCGCACAGCAGGTACAGCGGGAGCGAGAAGACTTCCAGGGCGATGA
The DNA here is from genome assembly GCF_040645755.1 of Streptomyces sp. NPDC046716. Classification (NCBI taxonomy): domain Bacteria; kingdom Bacillati; phylum Actinomycetota; class Actinomycetes; order Kitasatosporales; family Streptomycetaceae; genus Streptomyces; species Streptomyces sp. NPDC046716. The sequence goes on along the minus strand of NZ_JBEYYU010000036.1, from coordinate 79,994 downwards.
AGAGCGTCAGCAGGTCGTTCGCCGCGGGGAAGACCAGCATGCCGCCGATCGCGAAGAGCGCGAGCGGGAACACCTCGGTCGTCGTGAACCCGGCCTTCACGGCGCGCTGTTCGCTCTCGCTGCCCGGTACGGAACCGGCCTGCGCGGCGAAGGAGTGGACGCGGTTGCCGTGTGCCTCCGGGTCGAGCCGACGCTCCGCGAACGTGAAGATCGAGACGATCCCGGCCAGCAGGATGGTGCCTTGGAGGAAGAGGGCGGGGCCGTCGACGGCGATCGCGCCCATGGCCGCGATGTGCGCCTTGGTCGTCCCGTAGCCGCCGGCCGCGAGCCCGACGACGGCCGCGAAGGCCGCCGCGAGGGCCACGACCGACAGGAACACCTGGACGTAGTAACGGGACTTACGCGGCACGAACGCCTCGACCAGGATCCCCAGGACGGCGGCACCGATGACGATCAAGGTCGGGGACAATTGCCCGTATTCGATCTTCGGTGCGTCGATCTTGGAGATCGGGTCGGCCGCCGTTGTCCACAGGCTGTGGACGACTGGAGCACTCACCAGGGAACTCACTTGTGAGCCGCCTCCACTTCCGGCTTCGGGTCCTTCTTGTGGACGTCGGACATGGTGTGCTTGACCGCCGGGTTCACCAGCTCGGTCAGCGGCTTCGGGTAGACACCCAGGAAGATCAGTACGGCGATCAGCGGGACAACGACGGTCAGCTCGCGCGCCTTCAGGTCGGCGATGCCCTCGTTCGACGGCTTCACCGGGCCCGTCATGGTGCGCTGGTAGAGCACCAGCGTGTAGAGCGCGGCGAGCACGATGCCGATGGTGGCGATGATGCCGATGACCGGGTACCGCGAGAACGTGCCGACCAGGACCAGGAACTCACTCACGAACGGGGCGAGCCCCGGCAGCGAGAGCGTCGCCAGACCGCCGATCAGGAACGTGCCGGCGAGCACCGGGGCGACCTTCTGCACACCGCCGTAGTCGGCGATGAGCCGCGAGCCGCGCCGCGAGATCAGGAACCCGGCGACGAGCATCAACGCGGCCGTCGAGAGACCGTGGTTGACCATGTAGAGCGTCGCGCCGGACTGGCCCTGGCTGGTCATCGCGAAGATGCCCAGGATGATGAAGCCGAAGTGCGAGATCGACGCGTACGCGACCAGCCGCTTGATGTCCCGCTGGCCGACCGCGAGCAGCGCGCCGTAGACGATGCTGATCAGGGCGAGCACCAGGATCACCGGCGTCGCCCACTTGCTGGCCTCCGGGAACAGCTGGAGGCAGAAGCGGAGCATCGCGAACGTGCCGACCTTGTCGACGACGGCCGTGATCAGCACGGCGACCGGGGCCGTGGCCTCGCCCATCGCGTTCGGCAGCCAGGTGTGCAGCGGCCACAGCGGGGCCTTCACCGCGAAGGCGAAGAAGAAGCCGAGGAAGAGCAGGCGCTCGGTGTTGGTCGCCATGTCCAGCGAGCCGTTCGCCCGGGCCGCCGCGATCTCCGAGAGCGAGAAGCTCCCGGCGACCACGTACAGACCGATGACGGCCGCCAGCATGATGAGCCCGCCGACCAGGTTGTAGAGGAGGAACTTGACGGCGGCGTAAGAGCGTTGGGTCGCCGCCTCCTTCTCGCCGTGCGGGCCCGCGCGGTCCCCGAAGCCTCCGATGAGGAAGTACATCGGGATGAGCATGGCCTCGAAGAAGATGTAGAAGAGGAAGACGTCGGTGGCCTCGAAGGAGATGATCACCATCGCCTCGACGAGGAGGATCAGGGCGAAGAAGCCCTGCGTCGGCCGCCACCGGGTGTTCCCGGTCTCCATCGGGTCCGCGTCGTTCCACCCCGCGAGGATGACGAACGGGATCAGCAGCGCGGTCAGCGCGATGAGCGCCAGCCCGATGCCGTCCACGCCCAGTTCGTAGCGGACCCCGAAGTCCTTGATCCAGGCGTGGGACTCGGTGAGTTGGTAGCGGTCGCCGTCCGGGTCGAAGCGCACCGCGACCACCGCCGCGGCCACCAGCGTCGCGAGCGAGAACAACAGCGCCAGCCACTTGGCCGCCGTGCGCTGCTTCGCCGGTACGGCGGCCGTGGCGATGGCGCCCACGGCCGGCAGTACCGCCGTCGCTGTCAGCAGAGGAAAGGACATCGGTATCAGACCGCCCTCATCAGCAGGGTCGCCGCGACGATGACCGCCGCACCGCCGAACATCGAGACGGCGTACGAGCGCACGTAGCCGTTCTGGAGCTTGCGCAGCCGGCCGGAGAGGCCGCCCACGGAAGCCGCCGTGCCGTTCACCACTCCGTCGACCAGGGTGTGGTCGACATAGACCAGGGAGCGCGTGAGGTGCTCGCCGCCGCGGACCAGGACGACGTGGTTGAAGTCGTCCTGGAGCAGGTCCCGGCGGGCCGCACGCGTGAGCAGCGAGCCGCGCGGGGCGACGACGGGGACCTCGCGGCGCCCGTACTGGAGCCAGGCGACGGCCACACCGATCACCAGGCAGACCATGGTGGCGCCGGTGACGACGCCCGCGCTGATCGGCGCGTGCCCGTGGTCGTGGCCGGTGACCGGCTCCAGCCAGTGCAGGAAGCGGTCGCCGATGGAGAAGAACCCACCCGCGAAGACCGAGCCGACCGCGAGCACGATCATCGGGATCGTCATGGACGACGGCGACTCGTGCGGGTGCGGCTCATGGCCTTCGGCATCGGGCTGCCAGCGCTTCTCGCCGAAGAAGGTCATGATCATCACGCGGGTCATGTAGAACGCGGTGATGGCGGCACCGAGAAGAGCGACGGAGCCGAGGATCCAGCCTTCCGTGCCGCCCTTCGCGAACGCCGCCTCGATGATCTTGTCCTTGGAGAAGAAGCCGGACAGGCCCGGGAAGCCGATGATGGCCAGGTACCCGAGGCCGAACGTCACGAAGGTGACCGGCATGTACTTCCTGAGGGCGCCGTACTTCCTCATGTCGACCTCGTCGTTCATGCCGTGCATGACCGAACCGGCGCCGAGGAACAGGCCCGCCTTGAAGAAGCCGTGCGTCACCAGGTGCATGATCGCGAAGACGTAGCCGATGGGGCCGAGGCCCGCGGCCAGGATCATGTAGCCGATCTGCGACATCGTCGACCCGGCGAGGGCCTTCTTGATGTCGTCCTTCGCGCAACCGACGATCGCACCGAACAGCAGCGTGACCGCGCCGACGATGGTGACGACGAGCTGCGCGTCCGGCGCGCCGTTGAAGATCACGCCGGAGCGGACGATCAGGTAGACGCCCGCGGTCACCATGGTCGCGGCGTGGATGAGGGCCGAGACCGGGGTCGGGCCCTCCATCGCGTCCCCGAGCCAGGACTGCAGCGGCACCTGCGCCGACTTGCCGCACGCGGCGAGCAGCAGCATCAGACCGATCGCGGTGAGCTTGCCCTCGGAGGTGTCACCGACGCTGTCGAACACCGGCCCGAAGGCGAAGGTCCCGAAGGTCGTGAACATCAGCATGATCGCGATGGACAGACCCATGTCACCGACACGGTTGACCAGGAACGCCTTCTTGGCGGCGGTGGCCGCGCTCGGCTTGTGCTGCCAGAAGCCGATGAGGAGGTACGAGGCGAGGCCCACGCCCTCCCAGCCGACGTACAGCAGCAGGTAGTTGTCGGCGAGGACCAGCAGGAGCATCGCCGCGAGGAACAGGTTCAGGTAGCCGAAGAAGCGGCGGCGCCGCTCGTCGTGCTCCATGTACCCGATCGAGTAGATGTGGATCAGCGTGCCCACACCGGAGATCAGCAGCACGAACGTCATCGACAGCTGGTCCAGCTGGAAGGCGACGTCCGCCTGGAAGCCCTCGACGGGGATCCAGGTGTAGAGGTGCTGGGTGAGCGTGCGGTCCTCCGGGCCCTTGCCGAGCAGGTCGGAGAAGAGCACGACCGCGATCACGAAGGAGCCGGCCGCGAGCAGCGTGCCGAGCAGATGACCGACCCGGTCCAACGCCCGCCCGCCGCACAGCAGTACGGCCGCTCCGAGCAGTGGCGCCGCGACGAGCAGCGCAATCAGGTTGTTCATGGTGTCTCCGACCCCTTACAGCTTCATCAGGCTGGCGTCGTCGACCGAGGCCGAGTGGCGGGAACGGAACAGCGACACGATGATCGCGAGCCCCACGACGACCTCCGCGGCGGCGACGACCATCGTGAAGAACGCGATGATCTGGCCGTCGAGATTGCCGTGCATCCGGGAGAACGCGACGAACGCGAGGTTGCACGCGTTCAGCATCAGCTCGACGCACATGAACACGACGATCGCGTTCCGCCTGATGAGGACGCCGGTGGCGCCGATGGTGAACAACAGGCAGGCGAGATAGAGATAGTTGACCGGATTCACTTCGACGCCTCCTCGCTGCGCTCCAGGCGCTCGGCCGACCGCTGCTCCAGGGCCTTGAGGTCTTCGAGCGCCTCACCGGAGACGTCCCGGATCTGGCCGCGCTCGCGCAGCGTCTGCATGACCGTGAGCTCCGACGGGGTGCCGTCGGGCAGCAGGCCCGCGATGTCCACGGCGTTGTGCCGGGCGTAGACACCCGGAGCCGGCAGCGGCGGGAGGTGCTTGCCCTCGCGCACGCGCTGCTCGGCCAGCTCCCGCTGGGTCTTGGCCCGCTCGGTGCGCTCGCGGTGCGTGAGCACCATCGCGCCGACGGTCGCGGTGATCAGCAGGGCGCCGGTGATCTCGAAGGCGAAGACGTACTTGGTGAAGATGAGGGACGCGAGGCCCTCCACGTTCCCGTTCGCGTTCGCCCTGCCCAGGCCGTTGAACTGCGTCAGCGACGCGTTCGCGATACCCGCGATCAGCAGGATGCCGAAGCCGAGACCGCACGCGGCGGCGAGCCAGCGCTGCCCCTTGATGGTCTCCTTCAGGGAGTCCGCGGCAGTGACACCGACCAGCATGACCACGAAAAGGAACAGCATCATGATCGCGCCCGTGTAGACGACGATCTGGACGATGCCGAGGAAGTACGCCCCGTTGGCCAGGTAGAAGACCGCCAGGATGATCATGGTCCCGGCCAGGCACAGGGCGCTGTGCACGGCCTTCTTCATCAGGATCGTGCAGAGCGCGCCGATGACGGCGACGGTGCCGAGGACCCAGAACTGGAAGGCCTCACCGGTGGAGGTGGAGTAGGCGGCGAGCGCGCTCATGCCTCCACCTCCTCAGCCTCTTCTGCGGCCTCGGACGGCTTCTCGCCCTTGGAGACGGCCACTTGACGCTCGGTCCCGGGCGCGGCCTCGGTGACCAGGCCCCGGTAGTAGTCCGACTCGTCCATGCCCGGGTAGATCGCGTGCGGGCTGTCGACCATGGTGTCTTCCAGGCCGGCGAGCAACTGCTCCTTGGTGTAGATCAGATTGGCCCGGCTGCTGTCCGCGAGCTCGAACTCGTTCGTCATCGTGAGCGCGCGCGTGGGGCACGCCTCGATGCACAGGCCGCACAGGATGCAGCGGGCGTAGTTGATCTGGTAGACGCGGCCGTACCGCTCGCCCGGGGAGTAGCGCTCCTCCTCGGTGTTGTCCGCGCCCTCCACATAGATGGCGTCCGCCGGGCAGGCCCAGGCGCACAGCTCGCAGCCGACGCACTTCTCCAGGCCGTCCGGATGGCGGTTGAGCTGGTGCCTGCCGTGGAAGCGGGGAGCGGTGGTCTTCTGCTGCTCCGGGTACTGCTCGGTCAGCCGCTTCTTGAACATGGCCTTGAAGGTCACGCCGAAGCCGGCGACCGGATTCATGAACCCGGGGCTGGTGTCCTTCTCGTTCGACTCGTCAGCCATCGGACGCCTCCTTTCCGTCACGAGCGTCACTCGGTCCGTCACTCGCAGTATCGGGGCCGCCACTGACAATCAACTCCCGCTCACGGCGCGGGCGTCGGCGCGGGACGGGCGGCAGGGCCTGTCCGGGCAGCGGCGGGACGGGGAATCCGCCCGCCATCGGGTCGAAGGCCGCGGGCTCCTCGGCCGCGCCTTCACCGGCCTGCTTGGCGCCCCGGTCGCGGAAGATGTCGACGACGAAGGACAGCAGCAGGAGCACGAGGATGCCGCCGCCCACGTACAGGGCGATGTCGGCGAAGTCGTAGTTCTCGTTGCGCAGCGTGCGCACGGTCGCCACCAGCATCAGCCAGACCACGGAGACCGGGATGAGGACCTTCCAGCCGAGCTTCATCAGCTGGTCGTAGCGCACGCGCGGGAGCGTGCCGCGCAGCCAGATGAAGAAGAACAGCAGCAGCTGGACCTTGATGACGAACCAGAGCATCGGCCACCAGCCGTGGTTCGCGCCCTCCCAGAAGGTGGAGACCGGCCACGGTGCGCGCCAGCCGCCGAGGAACAGCGTCACCGACACCGCGGAGACCGTCACCATGTTCACGTACTCGGCGAGCATGAACATCGCGAACTTGATCGACGAGTACTCGGTGTTGAAGCCGCCGACGAGGTCGCCCTCGGACTCCGGCATGTCGAACGGGGCGCGGTTGGTCTCGCCCACCATCGTCACGATGTAGATCAGGAACGAGACCGGCAGCAGCACGATGTACCAGCGGTCGTGCTGCTGGGCGACGATCTCCGAGGTCGACATCGAGCCCGAGTACAGGAACACCGAGGCGAACGCGGCGCCCATCGCGATCTCGTACGAGATCATCTGCGCGCAGGACCGCAGCCCGCCGAGGAGCGGGTACGTCGATCCGGAGGACCAGCCCGCGAGCACGATGCCGTAGATGCCGACGGAGGCGACCGCGAGGATGTAGAGCATCGCGATCGGCAGGTCGGTGAGCTGCATCGTCGTCCGGTGGCCGAAGATCGAGATCTCGTTGCCGGCCGGGCCGAACGGGATGACGGCGATCGCCATGAACGCGGGGATCGCGGCGACGACCGGCGCCAGGACGTAGACGACCTTGTCGGCGCGCTTGACGATCAGGTCTTCCTTCAGCATCAGCTTGATGCCGTCGGCGAGCGACTGGAGCATGCCCCAGGGGCCGTGCCGGTTGGGGCCGATGCGCAACTGCATCCAGGCGACGACCTTGCGCTCCCACACGATGGAGAACAGCACGGTCACCATCAGGAACGCGAAGCAGAAGACCGCCTTGACGACGACGAGCCACCAGGGGTCGCGGCCGAACATCGACAGGTCTTCGGCGGCGAGCGGACTCAGGGCCATGGGGCTCATGACTGCACCTCCGGGGCCTCGGCGACGGCCGGGCCGATCTTCACGAGGTCGCCGGGGACGGCACCGGTGTCCGAGGCGACGCCGCCGCCGGCGGAGTTGAGCGGCAGCCAGACGACCCGGTCGGGCATCTCCGTGATCTCCAGCGGGAACCGGACGCTGCCCGCGGAACCGGTCACGGCCAGCTCGTCGCCGTCCTTGACCCCGGCCTCGGCGGCCGTCGCGGCGGACACGCGCGCGTGGGCGGCGTGCCGGGTCCCGGCGAGGGCCTCGTCACCGTCCTGGAGACGGCCCTGGTCGAGCAGCAGCCGGTGCCCGGCGAGCACGGCCTCCCCGGAGGCGGGCCGCGGCAGCACCGCTCCGGTCTCCAGGGGCTCCGTGGCGTGCGGCCCGTCCCAGTGGCCGAGCCGGTCCAGCTCGGCGCGCGCGGTGCGCAGGTCGGGCAGCCCGAGGTGGACGTCCATGGCGTCGGCCAGCATCTGCAGCACGCGCCCGTCGGTCGGGGCGACGCGGCGCGTCATCTGGTCGGGCTTCAGCGCGGCCTCGAACATCCGCGCCCGGCCCTCCCAGTTGAGGAAGGTGCCCGCCTTCTCGGCGACCGCGGCCACCGGCAGGACGACGTCGGCGTGGTCGGTGACCTCGCTGGGCCGCTGCTCAAGGGAGACCAGGAAACCGACCTCGTGAAGGGCTTCACGCGCGCGTGCCGGGTTCGGCAGGTCGGCGATCTCGACGCCCGCGACGACCAGGGCCCGCAGCTCACCGGTGAGGGCGGCCTCCACGATCTGCCCGGTGTCGCGGCCGAAGCGGTGCGGGAGTTCGGCCACGCCCCAGGCGGTGGCGACCTCCTCCCGCGCGCGCGGGTCGGTCGCCGGACGGCCGCCGGGCAGCAGCGAGGGGATCGCGCCCGCCTCGACGGCGCCGCGCTCACCGGCCCGGCGCGGCACCCACACCAGGGCGGCGCCGGTCGCGGCGGCGGCCCGGACGGCCGCGGTCAGCCCGCCGGCGACGGCCGCGAGCCGCTCACCGACGACGATCACGGAACCTTCGGCGCGCAGCGCCTCGCCCGCCGCCGCTCCCCCGGCCTCCAGACCGACGCCGGACGACAGGGCGTCCAGCCACTCGGTCTCGGTGCCGGGCGCGGCGGGCAGCAGCGTGCCGCCGGCCTTCTCCAGGCCGCGCGTGCCGTGCGTGGCCAGCGAGAACACCCGCTGCCCGTGCGCGCGCCAGGCCTTGCGGAGCTTGAGGAAGACGCCGGGCGCCTCCTCCTCCGCCTCGAAGCCGACCAGGAGCACGGCCGGGGCCTTCTCCAGCTTCGTGTACGTGACGCCGGTGCCGTCGAGATCACGGCCGCGCCCCGCGACGCGGGCGGCCAGGAAGTCGGCCTCCTCGCTGCTGTGCACGCGCGCGCGGAAGTCGATGTCGTTCGTGTCGAGGGCCACCCGCGCGAACTTGCTGTACGCGTAGGCGTCCTCGACGGTGAGCCGGCCGCCGGTGAGGACACCGGCCCGGCCGCGTCCGGCGGCCAGCCCGCGGGCCGCGACCTCCAGGGCCTCGGGCCAGGACGCCGGGCGCAGCTCACCCGTGTCGGTGTCCCGCACCAGGGGCGTCGTCAGCCGGTCCGGCTTCTGCGCGTACCGGAAGCCGAAGCGGCCCTTGTCGCAGATCCACTCCTCGTTGACCTCGGGGTCGTTGGCCGCGAGGCGGCGCATGACCTTGCCGCGCCGGTGGTCGGTGCGGGTCGCGCAGCCACTGGAGCAGTGCTCGCACACGCTCGGCGACGAGATGAGGTCGAACGGCCGCGAGCGGAAGCGATACGCCGCCGAGGTCAGCGCGCCGACCGGGCAGATCTGGATCGTGTTCCCGGAGAAGTACGACTCGAAGGGGTCGCCCTCGCCCGTGCCGACCTGCTGGAGCGCGCCGCGCTCGATCAGCTCGATCATCGGGTCGCCCGCGATCTGGTTGGAGAACCGGGTGCAGCGCGCGCACAGCACGCACCGCTCGCGGTCGAGCAGCACCTGCGTGGAGATCGGCACCGGCTTCTCGTAGGTCCGCTTCCTGCCCTCGAAGCGGGAGTCGGACTGGCCGTGCGACATGGCCTGGTTCTGCAGCGGGCACTCGCCGCCCTTGTCGCAGACCGGGCAGTCCAGGGGGTGGTTGATGAGCAGCAGCTCCATGACCCCCTTCTGCGCCTTCTCGGCGACCGGGGAGGAGAGCTGGCTCTTGACCACCATGCCGTCGGTGCAGGTGATGGTGCAGGACGCCATCGGCTTGCGCTGGCCCTCCACCTCCACGATGCACTGCCGGCAGGCGCCGGCCGGGTCGAGGAGCGGGTGGTCGCAGAACCGGGGGATCTCGATGCCCAGCATCTCGGCGGCACGGATGACCAGGGTCCCCTTGGGGACGCTGATCTCGATGCCGTCGATGGTGAGGGAGACGAGGTCCTCCGGCGGAACAGCCGCCTCGCCGCCCCCGGAGGGAGCGTTGGTCGTGACGGTCACGCGGTCACCTCCGTGCGGTGCTGGTCGGTCCGGTCCGCCCAGAGGGTCGACCGTGCGGGGTCGAAGGGGCAGCCCTTGCCGGTGATGTGCTGCTCGTACTCCTCGCGGAAGTACTTCAGCGAGGAGAAGATCGGCGAGGCGGCACCGTCGCCGAGGGCGCAGAACGACTTGCCGTTGATGTTGTCGGCGATGTCGTTCAGCTTGTCGAGATCGTCCATCGAGCCCTTGCCCGCCTCGATGTCGCGGAGCAACTGGACCAGCCAGTAGGTGCCTTCGCGGCAGGGCGTGCACTTGCCGCAGGACTCGTGGGCGTAGAACTCGGTCCACCTCGTGACGGCGCGCACGACGCAGGTCGTCTCGTCGAAGCACTGGAGCGCCTTGGTGCCGAGCATCGAGCCGGCGGCGCCGACGCCCTCGTAGTCGAGGGGCACGTCGAGGTGCTCCTCGGTGAACATCGGGGTGGAACTGCCGCCCGGCGTCCAGAACTTGAGGCGGTGGCCGGCCCGCATGCCGCCGCTCATGTCGAGCAGCTGGCGCAGCGTGATGCCGAGCGGGGCCTCGAACTGGCCGGGGTTGGTGACGTGGCCGCTGAGCGAGTAGAGCGTGAAGCCCGCGGACTTCTCGCTGCCCATCGACTTGAACCACTCTTTCCCGCGGTTCAGGATCGCGGGAACCGACGCGATGGACTCGACGTTGTTCACCACAGTGGGGCATGCGTAGAGGCCCGCGACCGCGGGGAAAGGGGGGCGCAGTCGCGGCTGACCACGACGGCCCTCGAGCGAGTCCAGGAGTGCGGTCTCCTCACCACAGATGTACGCGCCCGCGCCGGCGTGCACGGTGAGTTCCAGGTTGAGACCGGACCCGAGGATGTCCTGCCCGAGATACCCCGCGGCGTAGGCCTCGCGCACGGCCTCGTGCAACCGCCGCAGTACGGGGACCACTTCACCGCGCAGGTAGATGAACGCGTGCTCGGACCGGATCGCGTAACAGGCGATCACGATGCCTTCGATGAGGCTGTGCGGATTGGCGAAGAGGAGCGGGATGTCCTTGCAGGTCCCCGGCTCCGACTCGTCGGCGTTGACCACCAGGTAGTGCGGCTTGCCGTCTCCCTGCGGGATGAACTGCCACTTCATCCCGGTGGGGAATCCGGCGCCACCACGTCCGCGCAGGCCCGAGTCCTTCACGTACGCGATGAGGTCGTCCGGCGACATGGCGAGGGCCTTGCGCAGTCCCTCGTAGCCCTCGTGGCGGCGGTACACGTCCAGGGACCAGGACTTGTCCTCGTCCCAGAAGGCCGACAGGACCGGAGCGAGCAGCTTCTCCGGGCTGGTGTCGTGGTCGTTGACTTCGGCGGCCAAGGTCATCACTCCCCCTCCTCGGCGGTCGGCCCCGCGGGGTGCTCGGGGTCCGAGGCCGATGTGTCCTGCGGCGCGTCGTGCGAGCTGAGGTGCTCGGTGGGCGACGGGTCGTGCGGCGGTTCGGTGTCGCGGGCCTCGGACCTCGGGTGGACCACGCGCGCGGGCGGCGTCTCGCCCTTGGCCAGGCGCAGCCCGATCAGCGAGGCGGGACCGGCGCTGCCACCGGCCTCCACGGCGCCCTCGCGCTCGTCGGGGAACCCGGCCAGGATGCGGGCGGTCTCCTTGAAGGTGCACAAGGGGGCGCCGCGGGTGGGTGACACCTGCGCTCCCGCGCGCAGGTCGTCGACGAGCCGCTTGGCCGTGTCGGGCGTCTGGTTGTCGAAGAACTCCCAGTTGACCATCACCACGGGAGCGAAATCACAAGCGGCGTTGCACTCGATGTGCTCCAGCGTGATCTTGCCGTCGTCCGTGGTGCCGTTGTTGCCGACGCCGAGGTGCTCCTGGAGCGTCTCGAAGATGGCGTCGCCGCCCATGACGGCGCACAGCGTGTTGGTGCAGACGCCCACTTGGTAGTCGCCGCTCGGCTTGCGGCGGTACATCGTGTAGAAGGTCGCCACCGCCGTCACCTCGGCGGTGGTCAGGTCGAGCATGTCGGCGCAGAACTGCATGCCGGTCCGCGTGACGTGCCCCTCCTCCGCCTGTACGAGGTGCAGCAGCGGCAGCAGCGCCGACCGGGAGCCGGGGTAGCGGGAGATGATCTCCTTCGCGTCCGCCTCCAGGCGGGTTCGGACGTCGTCCGGGTAAGCGGGCGCGGGCAGCTGTGGCATGCCCAGGCTGACGCCCTGCTCCGAAGAACTGGTGGTCACCGGTCGACGCCTCCCATCACGGGGTCGATGGACGCGACCGCGACGATGACGTCGGCGACCTGGCCGCCCTCGCACATCGCGGCCATCGCCTGCAGGTTGGTGAAGGACGGGTCGCGGAAGTGGACCCTGAACGGGCGGGTGCCGCCGTCGGACACGGCGTGCACACCCAGCTCGCCCTTGGGCGACTCCACGGCGGTGTACGCCTGTCCCGGCGGGACGCGGAAGCCCTCGGTCACCAGCTTGAAGTGGTGGATGAGGGCCTCCATGGAGGTGCCCATGATGTTCTTGATGTGGTCGAGCGAGTTGCCGAGTCCGTCCGGGCCGAGGGCCAGCTGGGCGGGCCAGGCGATCTTCTTGTCGCCGACCATGACCGGGCCCGGCTCGAGGCGGTCCAGGCACTGCTCGATGATGTGCAGCGACTGGCGCATCTCCTCCAGGCGGACCAGGAAGCGTCCGTAGGAGTCGCAGGTGTCGGCGGTCGGGATCTCGAAGTCGTACGTCTCGTAGCCGCAGTAGGGCTGCGCCTTGCGCAGGTCGTGCGGCAGTCCGGCCGAGCGGAGGATCGGGCCGGTCGCGCCGAGGGCCATGCAGCCGGCCAGGTCGAGATAGCCGACGTCCTGCATGCGGGCCTTGAAGATGGGGTTCCCGGTGGCGAGCTTGTCGTACTCCGGGAGGTTCTTCTTCATCTTCTTCACGAACTCGCGCAGCTGGTCCATCGCGCCGGGCGGCAGGTCCTGGGCGAGGCCGCCGGGCCGGATGTACGCGTGGTTCATCCGCAGGCCGGTGATCAACTCGTAGATATCGAGAATGAGTTCACGATCACGGAATCCGTAGATCATGATCGTGGTCGCGCCGAGTTCCATGCCGCCGGTGGCGATGCAGACCAGGTGCGAGGACATCCGGTTCAGCTCCATGAGGAGCACACGGATGATCGAGGCCCGGTCCGGCACCTCGTTCTCGATGCCGAGGAGCTTCTCGACGGCGAGGCAGTAGGCCGCCTCGTTGTAGAACGGCGTCAGGTAGTCCATGCGCGTCACGAACGTGGTGCCCTGCGTCCACGTGCGGTACTCGAGGTTCTTCTCGATGCCCGTGTGCAGATAACCGATTCCGCAGCGGGCCTCGGTGACCGTCTCGCCGTCGATCTCCAGGATCAGGCGCAGCACGCCGTGCGTGGACGGGTGCTGGGGGCCCATGTTGACGATGATGCGTTCGTCGTCGGACTTCGCCGCGGACTGGACGATCTCGTCCCAGTCGCCACCGGTGACCGTGTAGACGGTGCCCTCGGTGGTCTCGCGCGGGGTTGCCTGGGGTGTGGTCACGAGTACGACCTCCGCTGGTCCGGAGCCGGGATCTGGGCGCCCTTGTACTCGACGGCGATGCCGCCGAGGGGGTAGTCCTTGCGCTGCGGGAAGCCCTGCCAGTCGTCCGGCATCATGATCCGCGTCAGCGCGGGGTGGCCGTCGAAGACGATGCCGAAGAAGTCGTACGCCTCGCGCTCGTGCCAGTCGTTCGTGGGATACACGGCGACCAGGGACGGGACGTGCGGGTCCGCGTCGGGCATCGACACCTCCAGGCGGATCAGCCTGTTGTGGGTGATCGACCGCAGGTGGTAGACGGCGTGCAGCTCGCGGCCCTTGTCGCCCGGGTAGTTGACCCCGGAGACGCCCGTGCACAGTTCGAAGCGCAGGGCCGGGTCGTCGCGCAGCGTCCGCGCCACGCGCTCCAGGTGCTCGCGCTCGATGTGGAAGGTCAGCTCGTCGCGGTCGACGACCGTCTTGTCGATGGCGTTCTCGGGGACGAGGCCCTGTTCCTCCAGGGCGCCCTCCAGCTCGTCGGCCACCTCGTCGAACCAGCCGCCGTACGGGCGGGTGGCCTCGCCGGGCAGCCGGATCGAGCGGACGAGTCCGCCGTAGCCGGAGGTGTCCCCGCCGTTGTTCGCGCCGAACATGCCGCGCTGGACGCGGATCTCCTCGCCGGCGTCGCCTCGCTGCCCTGGCAGGTTGGAGGCGCTCAGGTCCTTCTCGGGGTTGGCCCCGTCGCTCTGCGCGTCACTCACCGCAGCAGCCCCTTCATCTCGATCGTCGGGAGCGCCTTGAGCGCCGCTTCCTCCGCCTCACGGGCCGCCTCCTCGGCGTTCACGCCCAGCTTGGAGCCCTGGATCTTCTGATGGAGCTTGAGAATCGCGTCCATCAGCATCTCGGGCCGGGGCGGGCAGCCGGGCAGGTAGATGTCGACCGGGACGACGTGGTCGACGCCCTGCACGATGGCGTAGTTGTTGAACATCCCGCCCGACGAGGCGCAGACCCCCATGGAGATGACCCACTTGGGGTTGGGCATCTGGTCGTAGACCTGGCGCAGGACGGGCGCCATCTTCTGGCTCACCCGCCCGGCGACGATCATCAGGTCCGCCTGGCGGGGCGATCCGCGGAAGACCTCCATGCCGAACCGCGCCAGGTCGTAGCGGCCCGCGCCCGTCGTCATCATCTCGATGGCGCAGCAGGCGAGGCCGAACGTGGCGGGAAAGACGGACGACTTGCGCACCCAGCCCGCGGCCTGTTCGACGGTGGTCAGCAGGAATCCGCTCGGCAGCTTTTCTTCGAGTCCCATTGGTCTGTGGCTCCCGGTCTCCCCTATACGGGGCTCAGTCCCATTCCAGGCCGCCGCGCCGCCATACGTACGCGTACGCGACGAAGACGGTGAGCACGAAGAGCAGCATCTCCACGAGCCCGAACACCCCCAGGGCGTCGAACGTGACGGCCCAGGGATAGAGGAAGACGATCTCGATGTCGAAGACGATGAAGAGCATCGCCGTCAGGTAGTACTTGATGGGGAAGCGCCCGCCGCCGGCCGGCGTGGGGGTGGGCTCGATGCCGCACTCGTACGCTTCGAGCTTGGCCCGGTTGTACCGCTTTGGACCGATAAGCGTGGCCATGACCACGGAGAAGATCGCAAAGCCTGCCCCGAGGGCTCCCAGTACGAGGATGGGCGCATACGCGTTCACCGCTCCTCGCTCCTCTCAGTCGGCGCTGACTGCTGGCGGTTGCATGGGCCCGCGACCCCGACTCCCCCTGCGAACGGTCGAAGATCGCCCACATGTGAAGCAGGTCACAAGCCCAACTTGCCCCGCATCCTATGCCTGCTCCTCTGTGATCTGCGACACGGGGTACGCCAACTACTTTGTGATCTCCACCACCTGACGAAGGATCATGAAGTCGGATGAGCGGTGATCTTCACACTCGAAGCGCCTGAGTGATCACCAGAGGTGACAACTCGACCGGTTACCCCTGGTCAGAGCGGTGCGTTCACTATCAAGAGGAGGGCGCGACAGGCAAATTGGTGTTGGACACCCTTGGCTGATAGTGCGCGGTGTTCACGCGACGGAGGGAGGGGTGAGGACGGAAGTGGACATCGGGGCCGCCCCGTAAGGGTCGGCTGTGACCTGCGTCACGCGCCACGTAACGGCTCGGAAACCGGGCTTGGCCAACGGCCTCAACCGGTGGTAGGCCCAGGGCAATTCGGGCGTTTTACAGAAACCACATGATCACAGCCTTGATCGACCGCGTCAGATGCTGCCCGAATTGCCCTTTACGGCGCCAATGCGAGCTGTGAGGTGTGGAATTCGTGCCCGTCCTTCACAACTGTGGCGCACCACACGTTTCTTGATGAGAACCGTGAAGCCCTGATAGCGGTTGTACTCATGTCCCACACCGCTCACATACCCAGCCACCGGAAGCCCCGTCGCAGCGCCTCGAAGATGGCCCTGCGCGCCGGAGTTACTGGTGGCGTCCTCAGCACCCTGGCAGTGGCCGGTGCGTCGGGTGCGGCCAGTGCCGCCGAGCCCGTGACGCAGACCATCGAACTGCCCACGCTCACCGCCGATCTGTCCACGCAGGTCGCCCAGTCCGCGGACGCCACCCAGCAGGCCGCGGCCAACTACCAGCTCCAGGCGGAGCGTGACGAGGCCTTCGCCAAGGCCGCGGACCAGGCCAAGAAGGACCAGGCCGAGGCGGAGAAGAAGGCGGAGGCCAAGAAGAAGGCCGAGGCCGCCGCCAAGGCCAAGGCCGAGCGTGAGGCCGCCGAGAAGGCCGCCTCGCGCTCCAGCGAGCGCACGACCCTCTCCGCCTCCACCGGCGCCGCCTCGACCGTCAGCGCGCCCGCCAGCGGCTCCGTGGCCTCGGTCATCAGCTTCCTGAAGGCCCAGGTCGGCGACGCGTACGTCATGGGCGGTACGGGCCCCAGCTCGTGGGACTGCTCGGGCCTCGTCCAGGCCGCGTTCAAGCAGGCCGGTGTCGACCTGCCGCGCACCTCGCAGGCGCAGTCGACGGCCGGCACCTCGGTCTCGCTCTCCAGCGTCCAGGTCGGCGACATCCTGTACTGGGGCGGCGCGGGCTCCGCGTACCACGTCGGCGTCTACATCGGTAACGGCCAGTACCTGGACGCCGCCAACCCCTCGAAGGGCGTTGTCATCCAGGACCTGTCCGGCTACCCGGCGAGCGGCGCGGTCCGCGTCCTCTGAGCGCAGCACCACGACACGGCGAAGGCCGCCTCACCCCGTTCGGGGAGAGGCGGCCTTCGCGCATGTGTGACCCGTACGGGCGTCAGGCCGCCCTGCGGCGCATCACGACGACGATCGCGGCGCCGACCGCCAGGACGAGCACCGCGGCGCCGCCGATGAGCAGCACGCCGCCCGAACCGGTCAGCGCGAGCCCGCCGCCCGAGCTCTGGCCCCCCGAACTCCCCGCGGACGAGCCGGAGTCACCCGACGTACCGGACGAACCGGACGAACTGCCGCCGCTCGCGCTCGGCGACGGGCTCGCGGAGGAGCCGCCGTCCGTGGCGCCGCCCGCGCCCTGCCCGTCGCCGCTGCCGTTCAGCACGATCCAGGCGGTGTTGTTGGAC
This sequence comes from Streptomyces sp. NPDC046716, assembly GCF_040645755.1. Taxonomy (NCBI): domain Bacteria; kingdom Bacillati; phylum Actinomycetota; class Actinomycetes; order Kitasatosporales; family Streptomycetaceae; genus Streptomyces; species Streptomyces sp. NPDC046716. Next base: position 63,211 of record NZ_JBEYYU010000036.1, on the reverse strand, counting down.
TGCTCGGGCTCGCGCGGGTTGTCCCAGGACGGGAGCGCCACCTTGCCCTTGGCGTTCTTCACGACCTTGTCGATGCGCAGCTCGAAGGGGAACGTCAGCTTCGCGTCCTCCAGCAGGGGCGTGGACACCCAGCACAGATAGCCCTTCACCCCTTCGTCGATCGTGGTGAAGTTGCAGCGGTCCGGGGCCTTGGTGACCGTGGCGCCCTTGGGCACCGCCACCGTGAAGCCGATCGACTCGCCGCCGGAGCGCAGCGCGCTGATCCAGCCGGGACCGTCGTTGCGGAAGCCGATGTCGGCCTTGACCGTGTCACCGGCCTTGCCCTTCGCCGAGGCGCCGGTCAGCACCAGGTCGTAGGTGTTGGACGTGGGCAGGTCCAGCTCGGCGTAGCGCGTGTAGTCGGCGGCCGAGGCGCCCGGGAGCTCCTTCAGGGTGAGCGAGCCGCCGGTGCCCGGCGTGTAACCGTCGTCGGCGAGCAGCGCCTTCGCCTTCGCCGGGGAGACCGCGGAGAAGCCGTAGCTGAAGATGTCGGCGAGGGCGAAGTCGGCCGTGCGGACCTTCAGCGGTTCGGCGACGGTGTAGGCGGTGCCCGGCTCGAACGTGCCGGGGACGGTGCAGATCGCGTCGACGCCCTGGTGCAGCAGCGAGCCGTCGGTGGTCTTCTTGTACGCGCAGTTGCCGTAGCTGTCGAGGAAGCTCAGGCCGCGCGAGCCGTGGAAGCGCAGGACCGCGCCGTCGCCCGCCATGGCGCCCTCGTTGCGGAAGCCGACCGGGGCGTCGTACACGTCGCCGGCCTCGAAGCCCTTGGGCTCGCTCAGCTCGCGGTTCTTGTACTCGGCGCCGCCCACCAGGACGTCGATGGTCAGCGGGGCGAAGGTGACGCCCGCGCCCTCGCCGGTGACCTTGATGGAGCCGAAGTCCCCGGCCGCGCTCTCGCCGTTGACGTCGAGGCGGATGCCGCCGAGCCGGTTGTAGTCCGACCCCGCGTTGATCTCGTCGCCCGAGCACTCGGCGGTCAGGCCGTCGGCCGCGCAGGGCAGCTTCACGGCGGCGACGCCCTTGAGCCCGGACGCATCGATCTTGATCTTGTACTCGCCGTGGTGGACGACGGGTACGACCCCGTCGTCGCCCGGCTCGTCGCTGCCCGGCGCGGCCAGCCGCAGGGTGACCTGGGGCTCGGACGCTTCGCCGTTGTCACCGGTGAGGGACAGGTCGACGCGGCTCTCGCCGGTGATGGCGACCGCCAGCGGGGTGTCATCGGCGGCGATGGCGGGTGCGGCGGCGCCGAAGCCGCAGGTGAGCGCCGCGGCTGCGGCGAGCCCGAGCGCGGCGCGGGAGCCGGCCCGGCGGATGTGACGTCTCATCAACGCTCTCTCGTGAAGGTCGCAGGGGGTGAGCCGCACACCGGCTCACCCCCTGCGACCACTCACCCCGGGCGATCGTTGCCCACAGAAGCGTCACAGGAGCATCACAAACAACTCCGCGCGCGACGCGTCACGACTGCGGCGCGAGCTCCCCCATCAGGCCCCAACCCTCGTTCGGGATGTCGGCGTTGATGATCTCGGGGGTGCTCGCGATCAGCGGCGCCATGGCGTCGAGGCCGGCCTTGAAGTGGTCGGACCCGACGTGCGCGGCGCCCGCGTCGCCGTCCCGGAACCCCTCGACGAGGACGAACTGGTTCGGGTCCTCGACACTGCGCGACCAGTCGAAGAAGAGGTTGCCCTCCTCGGCGCGGGTCGCGGCGGTGAACGCGGCGGTCTTCTCCAGCCAGGAATCGGTGTGCTCGGGGCGGACGGTGAACTTCACAGCGATGAAAATCATGGGTCCAGCCTGCCCCGACCTTCCTGACCGGGCAAAACCGGGCGGGGTCAGGCCTTCGGCGCGACCTTGCTCAGCCCGTTGATGATCCGGTCCATGGCGTCGCCGCCCGACGGGTCGGTGAGGTTGGCGAGCATCTTCAGGGTGAACTTCATCAGGATCGGGTGGGTCAGACCGCGCTGCGTCGCGATCTTCATGACCTTCGGGTTGCCGATCATCTTCACGAAGGCGCGGCCCAGCGTGTAGTAGCCGCCGTAGGTGTCCTTGAGGATCTGCGGGTAGCGCTGGAGGGCGAGTTCGCGGCTGGTGTCGGTGGGGCGGGCGTGGGCCTGCACGATGACGTCGGCGGCGAGCTGCCCGGACTCCATGGCGTACGCGATGCCCTCGCCGTTGAACGGGTTGACGAGACCGCCCGCGTCACCGACCAGGAGCAGGCCCTTGGTGTAGTGCGGCTGGCGGTTGAAGGCCATCGGGAGGGCGGCGCCGCGGATCGGCATCGTCATGTTCTCCGGCGTGTAGCCCCAGTCCTCCGGCATCGACGCGCACCACGCCTTCAGCACCTCGCGCCAGTCCAGCTCGCGGAACGCCTTGGAGGAGTTGAGGATGCCGAGACCGACATTGCTCGTGCCGTCGCCCATGCCGAAGATCCAGCCGTAGCCGGGCAGCAGCCGGTCCTCGCCGGGCCCGCGCTTGTCCCACAGCTCCAGCCAGGACTCCAGGTAGTCGTCGTCGTGGCGCGGCGACGTGAAGTACGTACGGACGGCGACGCCCATCGGGCGGTCCTCGCGGCGGTGCAGGCCCATCGCCAGGGAGAGGCGGGTCGAGTTGCCGTCGGCCGCCACGACGAGCGGGGCGTGGAAGGTGACCTCGCGCTTCTCGTCGCCCAGCTTGGCGTGCACGCCGGTGATGCGGCCGGTGCGGTCGTCGATGATCGGGGCGCCCACGTTGCACTGCTCGTACAGCCGGGCGCCCGCCTTCTGCGCCTGCCGGGCGAGCTGCTCGTCGAAGTCGTCGCGCTTGCGGACCAGGCCGTAGTCCGGGTACGAGGCGAGGTCCGGCCAGTCCAGCTGGAGGCGGACGCCGCCGCCGATGATGCGCAGCCCCTTGTTGCGCAGCCAGCCCGCCTCCTCGGAGATGTCGATGCCCATGGAGACGAGCTGCTTGGTGGCGCGCGGGGTCAGGCCGTCGCCGCACACCTTCTCGCGCGGGAACGCCGTCTTCTCCAGGAGCAGGACGTCCAGGCCCGCCTTGGCGAGGTAGTAGGCGGTCGTCGAACCGGCGGGACCGGCGCCGACCACGATGACGTCCGCGGTGTTCTCGGTGAGGGGCTTGGACTGTTCGGTCACGGCGGGTTCTCCCCAGGTTCGAAAACGGTGTGCCGCGGGGCACGGACATGGGCAGTCTATTCAGCGGTATCGATCACCCAGCCGAAGGGCCAGCCCATGACCCGAACTCTTCCCGCCGTGGATCTGCGCGTCCCCACCCATGAGGACGCCTTCGCCTGGCACCGGGTGTTCGACGACCCGGACGTCATGGAGTTCCTCGGCGGCCGGGCCGCCGCCGAGCTGTCGGTCCACCACGAGGCGACGGCCCGCCAGCGCATGCACGACGCCGAGCTGGGCTACTGCCTGTGGTCCCTGGTCAACGGGGACGGCGACGTGATGGGCTTCGCCGGGGCCCAGCCGTGGCGGCACGCCTGGGGGCCGGTCGGCGAGATCGAGATCGGCTGGCGGCTCGGGCGTGCCTACTGGGGCAAGGGGTACGCCACCGCGGCCGCGCTCACCACCGTCGACCGGCTGCGGGAGGCGGGCGTCGGCAGCGTCGTCGCGATGGTCGACGCGCTCAACACCCGCTCGATCGCGGTGACCCGGCGCCTCGGCATGGAGCGGACCGAGACGTTCGTGACGCCGACGGGCCGTCAGGGGCACTGCTTCCGGCTGGCGTTGTAGGGCCCGCACGGGCGTCCGCGGCCTTCCGGGCGGCGGTGGGGGCGGTCTACCCTTCCGGTACCGCCTGGGGGTGACATCTGTGCCGAAGACGCCCAGCACACCCGACACACCGGAAGTCCACGTGCCCGCGCTCGTCGGCCTGATGGCGGTCGACGCGCAGGCCACGGCCCTCGCGTACGGTCTGCGGCTGATCCCCGCGGACCGGCCCGCGCTCGACGAGGCCGCCGTGGACCATGTGGTGCGCCAGTACCCGCTGCCCGGCGTGGAGATCCCCCGGGACGCCGCCGTCACGGTCTGGTTCGACTTCGGGGAGGGCGAGGGCGGCGGTGGCGCGGGGGTGCGCGAGCCCCGCGACCCGGGTCCGCGCGGCGGTGGCCTGCGCCGCGAACTGGGCGAGCCCGCGGTGCCGTCGACGTTCATTCCACGGTGAGCCGCCAGGAGTCGAGCCCGATCCGGTAGGTCTCCCGCAGTCCGGCCCAGCTGTCGTCCCGGCCGGTGAGGAAGATGGCGTACTCGGTGCCGTCGGCGGCGATGTACGACTGGTCGATGCCGTGGAGGAGCCGCCCGCTCTCGTCCTCGTACGTGTACTCCCACAAGGCGCCCGGCCGGCCCTGGAAGGTGTTCGGCTCCAGCCGGATCCGCTGGTAGCCCGTCTTCTTCGGGTCCTCCTCGGCGTGCTTCTCCAGGTTCCGGAGGTTCTCGTACGAGGTGTAGGGCGCCATCGGGATCACTCCGACGAGGTACTTCTCCTGGCCGGTGCCGCCCGAGTAGGTGATCTGGCTGCCGTTCTTGACGCCGGTCCGGCTCCAGGTGCCGGGCACCGCGAAGGAGAAGCCCTGCGGGTCGACGACCCGGCGGTAGCCGGTGGGGACGGCGGGGGTCGTCGCCGAGGGGGTGGCGATGTCCGGGGTCACGGTCGGCGTGGGGGTGGGGGTGGCCGTGGTCGGGGACGGGGTCTGCGCGGTCTCCACGGCGACCGGCGTGTCGTCCCGGGCGTCGTCCGTGCCGCCGTCGCCGTCGTCCCGGAGCAGCAGCACACCGGCCGCGGCGCCGCCGCCGACGACGAGGGCGGCGAGGAGGGTGGCGGCCCAGACGGCCACACGCCGGTCGGGCTGCCGGGCCGGGACCGGCGGCGGCAGGGGCGGGGGAAGGACGGAGCCGGTCCGGGTGGGCTCGGCGGCGAAGTCGACGACCGGGGGCGGCTCCTGCGCGCCGGTGGCGAAGGGCGCGGCGCCCGGTGCGCCGACGGGCCCAGGGCCGGATCCGCCGAGCCGCAGCAGATACGGCGCGAGGAAGACCCCGCCGCCCACCCACAGCAGCCCGAACAGCAGCAGCTCCGGCATGTTCAGGCCGCCCTCGCCGGTGCCGCCGAAGGAGAGCTCGTCGGTGAGACCGCCCGAGGTCGTCACCGAGAACCCGCTGACGGCGCACAGGACGAGGAGCAGCGCGTAGAAGAAGCCGCCGCCGAGGTACAGCTCGCGCCGGTCGCGCGAGCGCCGGGCGATGAGCACGCCGACGAGCAGCGCGAGCACCAGGCCGAACGCCAGTACCCCGATGACGGCGCCGGTGTTGACGTCGTCGCCGAGCTGTCCCAGGCCGTACGTGTCGTGCTCGTACCGGCTGCCGACGAGGCCCGAGCCGCGCAGATCGGCCTCGACGGGCGCGCCCCACACGAAGCCGAGGCCGGTCAGCGCGAGGTTGGGCAGGTAGAGGGCGAGCAGCACGATGCCGGCGGTGACGCTGCCGCCGGTGGCGCTGTCGACGTCGCCGCCGTCTTGGCCGTCGTCGGCGACGATGCCGACGACGAAACCCGCGACGAGCACCAGCGGCAGCACCCAGGCCATCGCCCGCACCGCGGACCCGAAGGCGCGGCTCGCGGCGGCGGCGCCGGGGCGCACGGCGAGCCACTGGGCGAGGTCGGACCGCTGGAACACGGCGGCGGTGACGACGGTGCCGAGTGCCAGCGTGCACAGCGCCACCAGCAACGGCGAGGTGTGGAAGGAGACCTGCTGGACCGTCGGCTGCCCGAACAGGGCGAGCACGACCGTCCCCGCCATCGCCAGCAGCCCGACCCGGACCGCGGTCTCCAGGCCCAGGGTGCGGGCGGGCGGCGGACCCCACGGCGCCTCGGCCCCCTTGGCGGCGAGGGTGCGCGTGCGCAGCATCCGTACGCCGACCAGCAGCGCCACGCACCACAGCACGGGGACGAGCAGCGGCGGCATGAAGAGGTCGATCGAGCCGCCCGCCGAGGTGTCGGACGCGCTGTCGAACGGTGAGGAGCCGCCGCTCACCGCGCTCACCCCGAAGCTGCCGCCGAGGCCGTGCATCAGGGCGGTCAGGGCGATCCGCAGCCGGGCGCCGAACCCGACGAATTCCTCGGAGCCGGCGTCGGCGTGCTGGCCGTAGCCGGGGATCGCGAGTGCCACGGCCCCGATGAGCAGCAGCCCCACGGGCCACAGCGCGGCCTGCGCCGCGCCGGCCCAGTCACCGCGGAAGGCGCGCCCGAAGAAGGCGCCGACCGGGGACGGGCCGGTGGGGCCCGGGGGTGGGGCCGGGTGGGCGGGCGGCGGCCGGTAGGTGGGCGGCGGCGGGGTGTCGGGGACGGGCGGCAGGGGCTGGTCCAGGGCCGTCGGGGTCGCCGGGGGCGGGAACTCCGGGGAGCGCTCCTTCCCGCATCGCATGCAGAAGCGGGCCTCCGCCGGAGCCTCGGCTCCGCAGTGCGGGCAGAACGACGTCATGGGGCGCTCCGATCCGTGGACGCACAGGTGCCGCCCCGTCACGAGGCGTCACCACGCAATCAACGGACATATCTTCCCGCCGCGCCGGTTCCCTACAACGCCCTGCGAAATCAGTGAAGTTGAACCGTTACAGATCCACGGTCACTTGATGCCGCGGTGCAGGGCGACGATGCCGCCCGTCAGGTTGCGCCAGGCGACCTTGTTCCAGCCCGCCTGCTGGAGCATCGCGGCCAGTTCCGGCTGGGTGGGCCAGGCGCGGATGGACTCCGCCAGGTACACGTACGCGTCCGGGTTCGAGGAGACGGCGCGCGCGACGGGCGGCAGGGCGCGCATCAGGTACTCGGTGTAGACGGTGCGGAACGGGGCGGCCGTGGGGTGGCTGAACTCGCAGATGACGACGCGGCCGCCGGGCTTGGTGACCCGGTACAGCTCGCGCAGCGCGACGTCGGTGTCCTGGATGTTGCGCAGGCCGAAGGAGATGGTGACGGCGTCGAACGTGTCGTCCTTGAACGGCAGCTTCATCCCGTCACCGGCCGTGAACGGCATCCAGGGGTGGCGCTGCTTGCCGACCCGCAGCATGCCCAGCGAGAAGTCGCAGGGGACGACGTAGGCGCCGGCCTGGACGAAGGGCTGGGAGGAGGTGGCGGTGCCGGCGGCGAGGTCGAGGATCTTCTGTGCCGGGCGGGCGTCGACGGCCTTGGCGACCTCCTTGCGCCACAGCCGTGCCTGTCCCAGGGACAGCACGTCGTTGGTGAGGTCGTACTTCTCCGCCACGTCGTCGAACATCGAGGCGACTTCGCGGGGCTGCTTGTCCAGGGATGCACGGGTCACTCCGCCATTGTGGCAGCCGCCCGTCCCACCTCGGGCGGCGCCTCGGCTGCCGGGACCGGACGCGTTGCCGAGCGCGCCACCGTCGTGGCTGGTCGCGCAGTTCCCCGCGCCCCTGAGGCATGCGCTCCGCGCAGCCTCCCCTAGGGGCTGCGCTGCGCGACCGGCCCGACGCGAGGTGCGGGTCAGCGGGCCCGGTACACCAGGCGGCCGTCGATCACGGTGGCCACGCACGTGGCAGCTCCCCGGGTGACCAGTGCGGCTCGGTCGGGGACGTCGAAGACGGCGAAGCGGGCGGGGCCGCCCACCGTGAGGGCGGGCAGCAGCACCAGGGGTTTCGGGGAGAGCGAGACGGGGCCCGGCAACCGATCCGGCCGCGCCGCGAAGACGAGCCCCGAGCGCTGCGCCACGTCGAGCACGGCCTTGGCCCGCAACTCCCCGGCGACGGCGACGGTCCCGTGCTCGAACAGCCGCTGCACCCCCCGCCGCGCACTGGCCCCGAGCAACGAAGGATCGGCCCGGAAGATCTCCCGCGCCCGCTCCCCGCCGATCGGCACGGTGCCGTACGTGTCGGCCTCGCGCGGATCCGGGTGGTACGTGGATTCGAGGATCTCGGGGCCGTAGGGATTGAGCAGCCCGGGCGTGAGGATCCCGGGCCACCGCCGCACCCGGACCTCCGGATGGGCGGCAGCCAGTTCCTCGTAGGATCCGAGCGCCTCGACGCGCCCGCCCTCGACGAGGACCGAGCCCTCGTCGGTGGCGTGAAGTGTCCGCACGTGAGACCTAGTTGGTGGAGACGAGCTTGAGCTCGGGGTGCGCCGTGCCGCCCTCGATCGCGATGGACGAGATGTGCGAGGAGGCCCGGTCGTCGACGGGGTCGTTCGCCGGGTCGTCGTGCACGACGAGGTGCTCGTACGTGGTGGCGCGCTGCGCCGGGACGCGGCCCGCCTTGCGGATCAGGTCGATGATCTCCATGCGGTTCGAGCGGTGCTTGGCACCGGCCGAGGAGACGACGTTCTCCTCCAGCATGATCGAGCCGAGGTCGTCGGCGCCGTAGTGCAGGGACAGCTGGCCGACCTCCTTGCCCGTGGTCAGCCAGGAGCCCTGGATGTGCTGGACGTTGTCCAGGAAGATCCGGGCGATGGCGATCATGCGCAGGTACTCGAAGAGCGTGGCCTGCGTACGGCCCTTGAGGTGGTTGTTCTCCGGCTGGTACGTGTACGGGATGAAGGCGCGGAAGCCGCCCGTCCGGTCCTGTACGTCGCGGATCATGCGCAGGTGCTCGATGCGCTCGGCGTTCGTCTCGCCGGTGCCCATCAGCATGGTGGAGGTGGACTCGACGCCCAGGTTGTGCGCGGCCTCCATGATCTCCAGCCAGCGCTCGCCGGACTCCTTCAGCGGGGCGATGGCCTTGCGCGGCCGCGCGGGCAGCAGCTCGGCGCCGGCACCGGCGAAGGAGTCGAGCCCGGCGGTGTGGATCCGCTGGATGGCCTCCTCGACCGACACCTTGGAGATGCGGGCCATGTGCTCGACCTCGGAGGCGCCCAGGCTGTGGATGACCAGCTCGGGGTACGCCTTCTTGATCGCGGAGAAGTGCTCCTCGTAGTACTCCACGCCGTAGTCCGGGTGGTGGCCGCCCTGGAACATGATCTGGGTGCCGCCCAGCTCGATCGTCTCCGCGCAGCGGCGCAGGATGTCGTCGAGGTCGCGGGTCCAGCCCTTCTTGGTGTCCTTCGGGGCCGCGTAGAAGGCACAGAACTTGCACGCCGTGACGCACACGTTCGTGTAGTTGATGTTCCGCTCGATGATGTACGTGGCGATGTGCTCGATGCCCGCGTACTTGCGGCGGCGGATCGCGTCGGCGGCGGCGCCCAGCGCGTGCAGCGGGGCGTCGCGGTACAGGGCGACGGCCTCTTCCGGGGTGATGCGCCCGCCGGCGGCGGCACGGTCGAGGACGGACTGCAGTGCGGCCTTCTCGGTCACCGTGCGGGCCCCTTTCAGAGGAGTAGAGCTGAATTCTCAGCGTACGTCAGGCCGCCAGAGCACCCAGCAGAACCCCCGCGAACGCCCCGAGGATCATGAACGGGCCGAACGGGATCAGCGTCTTGCGGCTCGCGCGCCGGGCGGCGACGAGCACGAGCGCGTACAGGCCGTTGAGCAGCACGCCCGCGAACACCCCGATGAACAGCACCCCGAGCCCGTACCAGCCCAGCGCCGCCCCGAGCCCGAGTGCCAGCTTCACGTCGCCGAAGCCCATGCCCCGGGAGTTGATCAGGTGCAGCACCAGATACCCGGCGCCCATGCCGAGCGCCCCCAGCACCGCCCCGCGCCACGACCCGCCGGGCTCCGGCAGCAGCGCGGCGGCGCCGAGCGCGAGCAGGGCCGCGCCCGCGAACGGCAGGGTCAGCACGTCGGGCAGCCGGTGCACGGCGAAGTCGACGGTGGCGAGGAGCACGGCGGGCGGCGCGAGCAGCAGCCAGGCGCCCAGTTCGGGGCGGGTGTCGGTGGCGGCGGCGAGCAGGACGCAGACGGCGGCTGTGACGGCGGCCAGCAGCGGGGCGGCGGGTCCCGGCCGGGCGCCGAGCCAGCCGCGGGCCGGGCGCCAGGGTTCGTCCGGTTCCACGGAGAGGCGGTAGGCGGCGCGCGGCAGCAGCAGCCCGGTGGCGGCGCCCCACAGGGCGGCGAGAACGAGCAGCGGACCGGTCACCGCCCCGCTCGTCTCAGGTCGGCCGTCGGATTGCCCGCTTTCGGATACTCCGAGGTGTAGCGCAGGCCCGTGCCGTCGCGGGTGAGATGCACGGTGCTGGCGCCGCCGGCGCACTTGAAGTCGTCGCCGGAGACCTTCCGGCCGGCGGCCACCACCTCGTCCGCGGTGACGGACTTCAGGGTCAGTTCGTCGACGCAGCGGTTGCCCGTCAGGTCCGTCGAGGTGACGGTGCCGAGGCGCCGGCCGACGCTCGTCTGCTTCAGCTCGACGCGGTAGGTGTCGGCCTGGAGGCCCAGCACCGTCGCCTTGCCCTCCCAGGTGCCGAGGAAGAACGCGGGGACGGTGCCGGACGGCTGCGAGGAGGCGGACGGCGAGGCGGAAGAGGTGGGGGCGGGGGAGCCCGGCGGCTGAGCGGGCGCCGAGGTCATCGAGGGGCGCGCCCCGTCCGCCACGCCGCCCGACTCCTGGTCCCCGGAGTCCGGCAGCATGTTCAGGACCAGGACCCCGCCCACGGTGACCGCGGCCAGCGCCCCCGCCACGGCCAGCGCGACCGAGCAACTGACCTTGCGGCCCCGCCCGTTCGCGCCCGCCGGGGCCGAGGTCGCCGACACGGACATCGAGAGCCGTCCGGGCTTGGCGTCCTCCACCGGCGCCTCGGTCCGCGGCGCGGGTACGGCCGCGTACGACGGGTCGGGCGGCCCGAAGACGCCCGGCGCGTCGCCGGTGACGGCGGGGCTGCTGAAGCCGACCGGTCCCGTGGCCGGGTCGGCGCCCTCCATGTCGAGGAGCCGCGCCGCGCTCCGCATCACCTGCTCGACCAGCGCCCCCGGCAGCCAGCCCGCCGCGACCAGGGCGGCCGCGCCCTCGGGGGCCAGCCGTCGTGCCACGTCCTCGGGGGTGGGCCGGTCGGCGGGCGCCTTCGCCAGGCAGGCGGCGACGAGGTCCCGCACATCGCCGGTCAGGGAGCCCAGTTCGGGCTCCTCGTGGACCACCTTGTAGAGCAGCGCGGCCGACGAGTCGCCGGGGAAGGGGGACTCCCCCGTCGCCGCGTACACGAGGACCGCGCCCAGCGAGAAGACGTCGGCGGCGCCGGAGACGCCCTTGCCGAGGATCTGCTCGGGCGCCATGTAGCCGGGCGAGCCGATGGAGGCGCCGGTGGAGGTGAGGGACGCGGTGCCGTCGCTGGCCCGTGCGATGCCGAAGTCGATGAGGCGGGGGCCGTCGACGGTCAGCAGGACGTTGCCCGGCTTGACGTCCCGGTGGACCAGGCCCAGGCCGTGCACGGCGGCCAGCGCCTCGGCGAGTCCGGCGCCCAGGACCCGTACGGAGTGCTCGGGCAGCGCCCGGCCGGGACCGGCCGCCTGCGCGAGCGCGGGCCCGGCGACATAGCCGGTGGCCACCCACGGCACCGGCGCCTCGGGGTCCGCGTCGAGCACCGCCGCGGTCCAGGCGCCGCCGACCCGCCGGGCCGCGGCCACCTCACGCCGGAAACGCGCCCGGAACTCGTCGTCGAGCGCGAAGTGCGGGTGGACGATCTTGACGGCGACGGTCCGGCCGCCCGCGCTGCGGCCGAGGTACACCCGGCCCATCCCGCCGGCCCCGAGCCGGCCCAGAAGGCGGTAGGGGCCGACCGTCGTCGGCTCGTCGGCCTGAAGGGGCTGCATGCGAAGAACCTCCCCCGGGTCCTGAGACGGCACGCACCCCAGCAGAGTAGGCCCTGCGCCGCACGACTCATACGTCGTTCGGCTTACCCCTATTTCACATCGGTCCCAAAGAAATAAGGACATAGTTCACCGGAATTCCACCTGCGGCTCACCGTGGAATTCCGGCCGGGGTCCGCACTCTCACCGTCGGAGAAGTTCGACCTTCACATCGGAGGGAAATCCGGTGGTCTCCCCGACCCGCCGCGCGAACTCCGTGACGCCTTCCAGCTGCGGCGGTCCGAAGCGGAAGTCGAGCGTCGTGAAGTACTCCTCCAGGACCGCCTCGTCGAAGGCCTCCCAGCGGGCCGCCTGCTCGGCGACCTTGCCGACCTCGTCGAGGGAGAGGTCCCGCGAGGACAGGAACGCCTCGTGCACCTGGCGGGTGATCTCCGGCTCCCGCTCCACGTAGTCCCGGCGGGCCGCCCACACGGCGAAGACGAACGGCAGACCCGTCCACTCCTTCCACATGGCGCCCAGGTCGTGGACCTGGAGTCCGAGCCGGGGCGCGTCGTGCAGGTTGGCGCGGAGCGCGGCGTCGCCGATGAGGACGGCGGCCTCCGCGTCCTGCATCATCAGCCCGAGATCCGGCGGGCAGGAGTAGTAGTCGGGCGACACACCGACGCGCTCGGCGAGCAGGAGCTGCGCGAGCCGGACCGACGTACGGGACGTCGAGCCGAGGGCGACGCGCCGCCCGTCCAGCTGGTCGAGGGGCACCTGCGACACGATCACGCAGGACATGACGGGGCCGTCGCAGCCGACGGCGAGATCGGGGAAGGCCACCAGGTCGTCGGCGGCCTTGAGGTATTCGACGAGGGTGATCGGACCGATGTCCAGATCGCCCCGCACCAGCCGCTCGCTGAGCTTCTCAGGGGTGTCCTTGGTGAGCTCGAAGTCAAGCAGCGAACCGGTCCTGGCCAGCCCCCAGTAGAGGGGCATGCAGTTCAGGAACTGGATGTGGCCCACGCGCGGACGGGTGCGCCGCGCGGCCTGGGGAGTCTCGGGAGAATTGTCCACATCGCGAGGCTAGACCCCATGAGATACGGTGCATGCTTCGGGCCCCCGGGCGGGTTCCGTCAACCCGAATCGGGATCGCGTCAAACCTGTGGGTGACGTGATCTTGCCCTCTATTGCGTTCGGCTGCCTGCGTGCTAGGCTCGCCGCAAGTTGCAGTTTGGTTTCCCTTGCAGTACAGAGCCTGCGGAGCATGTGACCGCGGGCTCTCGTCGTTTTCAGACTTTTGCAGTTGTTCGCAAGCGCATTTGCAGGTTCTGGAGCAGGGCAACCCTTTGGCCCATAGGAGGGCTTATGGCTACCGGAACCGTGAAGTGGTTCAACGCTGAAAAGGGCTTCGGCTTCATCGCCCAGGAGGGCGGCGGCCCGGACGTCTTCGTCCACTACTCGGCGATCAACGCGAACGGCTTCCGCTCCCTCGAGGAGAACCAGGCCGTCAGCTTCGACGTCACGCAGGGTCCGAAGGGCCCGCAGGCGGAGAACGTCACCCCCATGTGATCTTTTCCGATCGCTGAGGTCACCTGGCAGGTGCCAGTCGTGACCTGATCCGGAACCTAGAGCAGTACCCAAGGAGCCCCGCGCCTCACGGCAGCGGGGCTCCTGCCTTTTCCGCGGCTACGCGAGTGCGGCGCGGGCCGCCACCGCGTCGGCCGGATCCCAGCCCTCGCCGGGCACCGAGGCGAGCAGCAGCCGGGTGTACGGGTCCGTGGGCGCGGTCAGCACCCGGCGGGTCGCTCCCTGTTCGACGGCCCGGCCCCGCCGCATCACCAGGACCTCGTCGGTGACGTGCTGGACGACGGCCAGGTCGTGGCTGACGAAGACGAGGGCCACGCCCGTGTCACGGCGGATCTCGTCGAGCAGGCCGAGGATCTGGGCCTGGATCGACACGTCGAGCGCCGCGACCGCCTCGTCCAGGACCAGGATGCGCGGGTCCACGGCGAGCGCCCGGGCGATGGCCAGGCGCTGGCGCTGGCCGCCGGAGAGCCGGCGGGGCAGCGCGGTCGCCTCCCGGGCACCGAGCCCCACCCGGTCGAGCAGCTCCGTGGCCAGGGACGTGTCGCGGCCGTGCAGGCGCAGGGCCGCGCGCAGGCACTGCTCGGCGGTCAGCCTCGGATCCAGGGAGATGTACGGGTCCTGGAAGACCATCTGGATCTGGCGGGCGCGGGCGAGGCGGGCCGTGCGGCCGCGCGGGGGCTTCGGCGGGCGGGCGGTGCCGTCGACCTTCACCGTGCCGTGGTCGGGGCGGACCAGGCCGACCAGCATGCGGGCCACGGTGGTCTTGCCGGAGCCGGATTCTCCGACGATGCCGAGGGCTCCGCCGGGGTTCAGGATGAAGGTGATGGCGTCCGCCGCGGTGTGGCTGCCGCCGGCCGGGAGGGGGTAGGTCTTGCTGAGGTCGGATACTTCCAGGAGCGGGGCTGTCGAGGTCACTTGGGGCTTGTCCCCTCTTTCAGGGTGCTCTGCGCCGGGGGCTGTGCCCACCCGTTCCGCCGGGCGGAACGCCTGCCCACAGCGGTGCGGCACGCGGCCTCTCCGTCGTCCTCCAGCGCGTACGCCTCCGGGGTCCACGTGTGGCACTCGTCCTCGGCCTCCCCGCATCGGCTCACGAACGGGCAGCCCGCGAAGGACTCCGCCAGGGACGGGGGTTTGCCGGGGATGGGGTGGAGGGGGCGGTCGTCGCCCAGGGTCGGGGAGCAGGCCAGGAGGCCGCGGGTGTAGGGGTGGGCCGGGGTGGTGAACAGGGCCTTCGCCGTGCGGTGTTCGGCGATGCGGCCCGCGTACATGACGTAGACCCGGTCGCAGTAGGCCGCCGCGAGATGCAGGTCGTGGGTGATGAAGAGCAGCCCGGCGCCCTGGGCCCGGCGGACCTCGCGGAGCTGGGTGAGGATCTCCGCCTGGGTCGTCACGTCGAGGGCGCTGGTCGCCTCGTCGGCGAGGAGGAGGCGGGGGCGGGCCGCGAGCGCGCCGGCGATGACGACGCGCTGGAGCATGCCGCCGGACAGTTCGTGCGGGCGCTGGCGCAGTCGGCGGGCCGGTTCGGTCAGGCCCACGGCGGCCAGGAGTTCGGCGGCGCCGTCCTTCGTCGCGCCGCGTTCGGTGAGGAAGTCGCCGATGCGGCGGACCGGGTTGAGGGCGGCGCGCGGGTCCTGGTGGATCATCGCGACGATGTCCGCGCGGTGGGCCCGCAGCTCCTCGCCGCGCAGGGCGAGCACGTCCCGTCCGGCCACCTCGACCGTGCCGGTGGCGGTGGCGTCGGACGGGAGCAGGCCGAGGGCGGCCTTCGCCGTGGTCGACTTGCCGGAGCCCGACTCCCCCACCAGGCCGACGACTTCGCCCTCGGCGACGGTGAGGGTGACCGAGTCGAGGAGGGGGCGGGCCGTGCCGGGGACGGCGACGGTCAGGTCCTTCAGGGACAGCAGATGCGTCATCGTCAGTCCTGCTTTCCGAGGCGGTCGGCGGCCCAGACCCCGACGACGTTGAAGGAGACGACGACCAGGGCGATGGCCGTGCCGGGCACGAGGGCGGGCAGCAGGGCGCCCTGGACCACGGCCGCCTGGCCCTCCTGGACCATCAGCCCCCAGTCGGAGGACGGCGGCTGGGCGCCGAAGCCGAGGTAGGAGAGGGTCGCGAGGGACATCAGGGCCTCGCCGAAGAGGACGACGAGGTAGCCGAGGACGGCGCGGCCCAGGTTCGGGACGAGGTGCAGGACGCAGACCCGGACGCCGCCCATGCCCTGGACGCGGTAGGCGTCGACGTACGGCTTGCGGGCCTCCGCCAGGGCGAGGGAACGGGTGTACTTGGCGATCGTCGGGGTGAAGGCGAGGCCCAGGGCGAGCACCGATGTGGTCATTCCCGCGCCGAAGACGGCGATGATCAGGACGGTGAACAGCAGGCCCGGGAAGGCGTACATGACGTCGGTGAGGCGCGATACGAGCGTGTCGACCCAGCCGCCGCGCCAGGCGGCGAGCACCCCGAGCGTGACGCCAAGGACCGCCGCGACCGCGAGCAGGGCGACCGGGGCGACGAGGCTGGAGCGGGCCCCGTAGAGCGCGCGCGAGAGCAGGTCCTGGCCGGAGGAGTCGGTGCCGAGGAGGTGGTCGCCGCCGGTGCCGACCAGGGAGGCCGACAGGTCGATGGTGTCGGGCGCGTACGGCGCGAGGAGCGGGGCGCACAGTGCGGCGAGCACCACGAGGGCGAGGATCGCGCCGGCCAGGGTGACGCTGAGCGGGCGGCGGCGGAGCCCGGCCGGGGTGGTGAGGGCGAGCGTGGTCATGCCGTACGTACCTCCTTCACGCGCGGGTCGAGCAGCGGGTGCGCCAGGTCGACGAGGGTGGTGACGACCACGTAGCCGGTGACCATCAGGAGCAGGACCGCCTGGGCGACCGGGAAGTCGTGGGTGTTGATCGCGTTGACGAGCAGCGAGCCGATGCCGCTGATGCCGAACGCCGTCTCGACGACGACGGTGCCGGCGAGCATGCCCGCCATGACCAGGCCGCACATGGTGACGATCGGGCCGAGCGCGTTGCGCAGCACGTGGCGGCGGACGATGTCGCGTTCGGGGACGCCGGAGGCGCGGGCCGCCTCGACGTGGTCGGAGGCCGCGGCGTCCGCCATCGCCTGCCGGGTGACACGGCTGATGATCGCGAGCGCGCCGAGGGCGAGGGAGAGGGCGGGCAGGGTGAGGTGGTGGACGGTGCCCGCGAGGCCCTCGCCCGCGCCGGTCACCGGGAACCAGTCCAGCTTCACGCCGAAGAACGAGACCAGCGCGATCGCCGCCACGAAGGACGGTACGGAGGCGAAGAGGGTGGTGCCGCCGACGACCGCCGAGTCGACCCAGGTGGAGCGCTTGACGGCGGCGAGGATGCCGGCGCCGACGCCGAGGACCACGTACAGGACGGTGGCGTAGGCGACGAGTTCGAGGGTGGTGCCGAGGCGGGAGGCGATCAGGTCGGCGACCTGGTCGCTGTACTTGAAGGAGCGGCCGAGGTCGAGGTGGACGGTGTCCCACAGCCAGCGGCCGTACTGCTCGATCAGCGGTTCGTCGAGGTGGTACTGGGCGCGGACCTCGGCGAGCCGTTCGGGGGTGAGCTTGTCGCGGCCGCCCGCGAGGAAGACCGCGGGGTCGCCGGGGGCCGCGTAGACGGCGGCGAAGATGACGAACGAGGCGGCGAAGAGGGTCGCGACGAGGCCCGTGACGCGGCGGAGCAGGGCTGCTGGGTTCATGACGGGTCCTTCTTCGCGCCGAGTCCGGCCGCCCACGGGTAGTACAGGTAGGCCTGCGACGCGGTGGGGCCGGTGAGTTCGCGGTTCAGGACGAGGATCGTGGGGACCTGGGCGATCCCGATCCAGACGGCCGACTTCACGAACGCGCGCTGCACGTCGATCGCGAGCGCGGACCGCTCGGAGTCGTCGAGGGTGCCGAGCGCCTCGGTGACCTTGCGGTCGTACCGGGTGTCCTTGAAGCCCGCCCAGTTGTTGGGCGAGTCGGACTTGCCGTTCTTGTAGAAGCCCATGGGGTCGGCCTTGGAGATGTACCAGTCGCCCACGAGCACGTCGATGTCGGACCGGGCGGCGGGGTCGCTGTAGAACTCCTCGAACTGCGAGGCGGGGACCGTCTTGATCTCGGCGCGCACGCCGATGCTCTGCAGGGCGGCGCGGGTGGCGTTGGCGATGACCGCGCGGCCCTGGGTGGCGTCGGTGCCGATGACGATCGGGTCGGTGCCGGGGTCGGCCGCCTCCACCAGCTTCTTCGCCCTCGCGATGTCGGCGTCGGTGGGCGATGTGGGCGCGTAGGAGGCCAACTCCTTCTGCGCGGAGGCGAAGGCGTCCTTCTCGTAGCCCCAGGCTCCCGATCCGACGGGGGTGGCCCAGGGCTGGACGAGGCCGCCGAAGCCGGACTCGGCGATGCCCTTGCGGTCGAGGGCGAGGGAGAGGGCCCGGCGGATCCGCGGGTCGGCGAGGCCGCCGCGGTCGGTGGGGATGAGGACGAGGGAGGCGGTGGAGGGGCCGTAGTACTGCTTGAGGTCCTTGTCGGCGAGGAGTGCGGCCGCCGTGTTCGGCGATTCGGCGTAGGCGCCGTCGGCGGCGCCGGTCTTCAGCGCGTTGACGAAGGCGCTGTCGGCGGCCCAGCGGAAGACGACCTCGCGGGTCAGCGGCTTCTTTCCCCAATAGCCATCGTAGGCGCGGAGGGTGAGGGAGTCGCCGGACTTCCAGGAGGCCAGTTCGTACGGTCCCGAGCAGGCGTCGGGCTGGCCGGGGGTGCCGTACTCCTTGCCGGACCTCTCGATCTGCCTGCGGTTCCAGACGATGCCCGCGTCTCCGGCGAGGGCTTTGGCGAAGACGGCGTCGGGGCGGATGAAGCGGACGGTGACCCGGTCGTCGCCGGTCTTCTTCATCGAGGCGACGTTGCCGAACTCGTCGGACTGCTCCATGCCGTCGGCGGCGTGCCGCTTCAGCGACCACAGGACGTCGTCGGCGGTGAGCTTCGTGCCGTCGTGGAAGGTGACGTCGTCGCGGATCGTGAGGGTGAGCTCCTTGCCGTCGGCTGACGTGGCGGCCTTCCGGGCGAGGAACGGCTTGGTCGTCATGTCCGGCTGGAGCTGGTAGAGCCGCTCGCAGACATTGGTGAGGACGACGCGGCCGGCGCTGGATCCGCCGGTGTCGAGGTCGAGGGAGTCCGGCTCGTCCTCCAGGAGCCAGTTCGCCTTCTTCAGCGGTGACGTGGCGGCCGGGGTGGTCGCGTCCAGCTTCAGCCGGGAGGCGTCGATCAGGGCGGTGCCGCCGGCGGGGCGGTCGGCGCCCGCGCAGCCGGTGGCGGCGAGCAGGGCGGCCACGGCGAGCGCGGCGGTGGCGCCGCGTCCTGTGGCGGGCTTCCGGTTCATCCGGCGTCTCCGTACGGGCCGTCGTAGAGGTTCCAGGGCAGGTGCTGGTAGTCGCGGTCGCACGGGGTGCCCGCCGTGACGTGGTAGTCGCCGCTGGTCAGGTCCACGCAGGAGGAGACCAGGGTCATCCAGTGCTTGATCCCGGGCTTGCGGGCGTCGGGGTGGGTGCACAGGGACTCGGGCAGGCCGAGGTGGTCGGACATGGCCTGCTTGATCAGCTTGCGGGACTCGTCGGGGCCGGTGGAGGCGCGCAGGGCGGCGAGGCCCTGCTCGGCGCGGGGGACGCGGACGAGCGAGTCGGAGGACATCGGGCGGTAGTCGGCGGCGAGGGCCGCGGGGACGCCCGCCTGGTAGTGGTTGCCGTGCACCAGGAGGCCGTCGGTCGGGTACATCCAGCCGATGCCCGCCGGGGTGGTCTCCAGGTCGACGGCGAAGCCCTCGCGGCAGGTGAGCAGGGCGTTGCTGGCGATGTGGGCGCGGGTGCGGCAGAGCACGTCGAGGGCGTCGGTGACGGTGTGGGTGTCGAGGACGCTGCGGCGTACGACGGTCTGCGGGAGGCCGATCGCGTCGCTGAAGCGGCCGCCGAGGCCGTTGGCGTTGAGGGCGATGCCCGCGGAGTTGGCGCCCTGTCGGCCGACCTGGCCCGCCTCCACCTGCATGATCACGGTGGGCTTGGGCGGCTGGACGACACGGATCATGACGACGGTGTCGGCGACGCCCGCCCGCCAGTCCCAGTTCTGGCCCGCCCAGACATGGCCGTCGCCGCTGGCCTCGCCGAACGCGGCGAACGAGGTGCAGCCCTCGGCCGGTTCCTCGGCGGCCGCCATGGCCTTGAACGAGCGGTCGTAGATGACCTCGCCGCGGGCGTTCAGGGCGAGCACGTCGAGGAGGTCGACGCCCGCGCCGTCGGCGATGCCCCGCATCTCGTCGAGGAGTTCGGGCGCGTGGTCGCGCACCGGCTCCAGCCAGCGGGCGGCGCGGGCGGTGACCTGGTCCCAGGTCAGACCGGCGGACTGGCCGAACGCCTCCTCGTAGTAGCCGAGCGCGGCGTGCAACTGGGGGCGTACCGCCTCGCCGTACTGGCGGCCGCGGTCGAGGGGAGCGCCGCTGATGTCGATGACCGGAAGGATCCGGGATGCCATGGTTCTCCTTGCCACGGAGAGCTCGTCCAGCGCTGCCTGCACAGCTGTCTGTAATGTTGATTACGAAGCGCTCTCCACTTGGAATGCATTGACCAGGAGAGTAACGGCCATCACACGAGAGTCAATACCTGTAATGGAAATTACCGACGGGGTCGCGCGGCTGCGGGCGGTCGTGCGCGAACGGTGGGACGGGCTGTCGACGTCCGAGCGGGCGGTGGCGCAGTACCTGGTGAGCGCGCCCGCCGAGTCGCTGCTCTTCGCGTCGGCGCAGGAGCTGGGCACGGCGAGCGGCACGAGCAACGCCAGCGTGGTGCGCACGCTGCAACGGCTCGGCTATGCCGGACTGCCCGCCCTGAAGCGGGAGTTGGCGAACGACTTCACGTCCGTGGTGGCTCCGGAGGAGCGCCTCAAGCGGCGGATCGCCCATGTCGGGCAGGACCTGGACGGCATCTGGGGCGAGGTGTTCGACGAGGCCGCCGAGCGGATCGAGCACGCGCGACGGCTGACCCCCGGGGACGCACTGCGGGAGGCGGTGGGGATCCTGGCGCAGGCCGGTGAGATCCACTGCTACGGGGTCGCGGCCTCCGAGCTGGCCGCGCGGCATCTGGCGCTGGCGCTCGGGCGGATCGGGCGGCGGGCGCGCTTCCTGGGCGACACCGGGTTCGCCCTGGCGGACCGGCTGCTCGGGGTGGGGCAGGGGGACGCCGTGGTGATCTTCCAGCCCGGGCGCGATCTCGCCGAACTCACCGTGGTCGTGGACCGGGCGCGGGCGGTCGGGGCGCGGGTGGTGCTGGTGACGGACGAGTTGGCGGAGCGGTACGGAGGGCGGGTCGACGCGGTCCTCACCGCCCCGCACACGCCGACCGGCATCACCGCGGAGGCGCTGACCGCGCTGGTGGTGGCCGATGCGCTGCTGTTGGCGATGACGACGCTGGACGAGGGGCGCGCCGTGGAGACCTCGCATCAACTCACGTTCTTGCGGGAGCAGTTGTTGCGGCCGAAGAAGAAGTGACGGCGGGTGGCCGCTTCCGCGACGCAAGCGCAGCCTCCCCCTACGTGTGCTGCATGATCAGGATGCAGGTGGTGCCGGGGGCCAGGGCCTCGCAGATGTGGGGGAGGTCGCCCCGGTAGCCGAGGTAGTCGCCGGGGCCGAGTTCGACCGGGGCGTCGGCCGGGCCCGCGCGGAGGCGCCCCCTGCCGACGACGATGTGCTCGGTGGTGCCGGGCATGTGCGGATCGGAGGCGCGCACCGAACCCGGCTCCACGGCCAGGTGATAGAGGTCGCGGCGGGCCCCCGGCGGACTCGCGGAGAGCAGCGTCGCGGCGTAGTCGGCCTGGTCGGAGGGGACGGCGGGCCCCTGGCCGGCGCGGATCACCTGGACCGCCGGCGCGACCGGGTCGACCAGCGTGCTGAACGGCACGTCGAGGGCGACGCCCAGCGCCCACAGCGTCTCGACGCTGGGCTTGCCGTGCGCCGCCTCCAGCTGGGACAGCGTGGACTTCGCGATGCCCGCCCGCTTCGCCAGCTCCGAGAGGGACAGCCCCGCCCGGGTGCGCTCGCGGCGCAGGGCCGCGGCGATCCGGTCGAGGGGCAGGCCGTTGCTGCGGGGGGTGTCCGGCTGGGTCATGACGAGGCTCCCGTACGACAGTGTTCGCTGCGGCGATCGTAACGTTCGGCTTGACGAACGTACGAGCGTGCGCGCATGCTCACTTCCATGCGTTCGCCACACCGAACGATCGACCCAGCAGAGCGAACAGGGCGCGGGGGCTGGGTGCTCGATCGACCGCTGCTCCGTGATGTCGTGCTCGTCTGCCTCGCCGACGGCGTCGTCGGTCTGTCGTTCGGCGCGATCGCCGTCGCGGGCGGGCTGCCGGTCTGGCTGCCGATCGTCATGTCGCTGATCGTGTTCGCGGGGTCGGCGCAGTTCAGCACGGTGGGGGTGCTGGTCGCCGGAGGTGGTCCGGTCGCCGCCGCCGCGACCGGGCTGCTGCTCAACACCCGCACCGCCGCGTTCAGTCTGGCCGTCGCCGACGTGCTCGGGCGGTCCTGGCCGGCGCGGCTCGTCGGCGCGCATCTGGTGACCGACGAGACGGCCGCGTTCGTGCTCGCCCAGAGCGGTCCCGCCCGGCGCCGGACCGCCTTCTGGGTCTCGGGAGCCGGCCTCTTCGCCGCCTGGAACCTGAGCGTGGCCGCGGGCGCCGTGGCCGGGGGCGCGCTCGGCGACACCGACCGGTTCGGGCTCGACGCCGCCTTCCCCGCGGTGCTGCTCGCACTGGTGCTGCCCGCACTGCGCGACGGCCGGGGCGTGCGGCGGGCCGCGGCGGCCGGGGCCGTGCTCGCGGTCGCCGCCACCCCCTTCGTGCCGACCGGAGTGCCGGTACTGCTCGCCCTCGCGGGACTGATGTTCGTCCGGAGGTCGGCATGAACGCGCAGCTCATCGCCGTACTGGCACTGGCCGCCGGCACCTACGCCTTCCGGCTCGCCGGGCCCCTTCTGCACGGCCGGGTGCAACTCCCCGACCGCGTACAGGAGTTGCTGACGAGCGGCGCCACTGTGCTGCTCGTCGCGCTGCTCGCCACCGGGGCACTGATGGCCGGGCACGGGTTCGCCGGGTGGGCGCGGCCCGCCGGGGTGCTGGTGGGCGGGGTGCTCGCGTGGCGGCGGGCGCCGTTCGCCGTGGTGGTCGTGGGGGCGGCCGCCGTCACCGCGCTGCTGCGGCTCGCGGGAGTCGCGTAGCCGCGGCTCACGGGTGCATCCGGGCGCCCTTCAGGACCTTGTCGACCGCGTTCTTCGGCCCGTACACGGCGATGCCGACCAGGTCGAGGCTGTCCGTGGCCACGGCCCGTACGGCCGCCCGGTTGTCGCGGTCGTTGCCCGTCGTGAACAGGTCCGAGGTGAACACGGCGCGCGGCAGACCCCGTTGCAGCGCCTTGGCGTGGGCCGACGTCAGCGTCTCCTTGCCGCCCTCGAAGACCAGCACCGGCTGGCGGAACATCGGCAGGTACGGGGTGGCGTCGGCGTCCTCGTACGGCTCCCCGATCACCTCGGGCAGCTGCGAGCCGAGTCCGCTGACCAGGAACGCGGTCACGTTCAGCCGCTGCCAGGTCTCCAGGTCGTCCCGGAGCAGTACGGCGATCTTGGTGTCGAAGCGGACGGGGGCGGCGGTGTCGTGGTCGGTGCTCATGCCGTGAGACTCCCGCGCGGGGCGGGTCCGCGTCTTGTACGTTCTTTGCATGGCGGGACGTGGCACGGATCCGGACCGGATCACCGCGTGGCGCCCCGAGGTGAAGGGCGTCGCGGAGGTCTTCCACGCCCATTTCACGCGCCACTCCTATCCGATGCACGTCCATGACACGTGGACCCTGCTGATCGTCGACGAGGGCGCGGTCCGCTACGACCTGGACCGGCACGAGCACGGCACCCCGCTCGGCACGGTCTCGCTGCTGCCGCCCGGTGTCCCGCACAACGGTTCGGCCGCGACGCCGGACGGTTTCCGCAAGCGGGTGCTGTATCTGGAGGCGTCGGAGGACGGCCCCCTCGACAACTCGCTGGTCGGGGCCGCCGCCGACTCCCCCGATCTGGCCGATCCGCTGCTGCGGCACCGGATCGGGCAGTTGCACACCGTGCTGGGGCGGCCCGGGGACGAGCTGGAGGCTTCGGCGCGGCTGGCTCTCGTGGGGGAACGGCTGCGCGAGCGGCTGCGGCCCGCCTCCGGCGATGTGCTCCGGCCCGCGGTGGACCGGCGGGTCGCCGACCGGCTGCGGCAGTTGCTCGACGCGCGGGTGGTGGACGGGGTGGAGCTGGAGGAGGCGGCGCGGTTGCTGGGGGCGCATCCGGCTCATCTGGTGCGGTCGTTCAGTGCCGCGTACGGGATCGCTCCGCATCAGTATCTGATGGCTCGGCGGGTTGATCGGGCTCGGCGGCTGCTGTTGGGCGGGCGGCCTGCCGGGGAGGTCGCGGCCGACGTCGGCTTCTACGACCAGTCGCATCTGACCCGGCACTTCAAGCGGGTCGTGGGGGTGCCGCCGGGGCGCTACGCCCACGCTTCGCTCCGCGGGCGGTAGTGGGTCGGGGTGCCGGCCGTCGCGGCTCCTCGCGCCGCTGGGCCGTCGATCGGGTGCGGCTCTCGTCGTGGCCGGTCGCGCAGTTCCCCGCGCCCCTGGGCCGTCCGTCGAGCGCGGCTCTCGTCGTGGCCGGTCGCGCAGTTCCCCGCGCCCCTGGGCCGCCGATCGAGCGCGGCTCTCGTCGTGGCTGATCGCGCAGTTCCCCGCGCCCCTGGGCCGCCGATCGAGCGCGGCTCTCGTCGTGGCCGGTCGCGCAGTTCCCCGCGCCCCTGGGCCGCCGATCGAGCGCGGCTCTCGTCGTGGCCGGTCGCACAGTTCCCCGCGCCCCTGGGCCGTCCGTCGAGCGCGGCTCTCGTCGTGGCCGGTCGCGCAGTTCCCCGCGCCCCTGAGATGCGCACTTCGTGCGCCATCTCATCGAGAGAGGCGCACCTCGTACGCAGGCCCGTTGGGGAGGCGCGGCCCGTGCGCTGCCTCGGCGGAGAGGCGTGCCCCGTGCGCTGCCTCGTTGGAGAGGCGCGGTGGAGTCGCTGCCTCAGGGGAGGCTGCGCGGAGCGCATGCCTCAGGGGCGCGGGGAACTGCGCGAGAAGCGGCCACCGGCCCGCGGATGAACGACCAACCGGGACGCGACCCCCACCGGCCCGCAACCGAACAACGACCCGACAGGGGCGCGGGGAACTGCGCGAGAAGCGGCCACCGGCCCGCAACCGAACAACGACCCGACAGGGGCGCGGGGAACTGCGCGAGAGGCGGGCTCGGGGACGGCGTCGTGCCGTCAGTCGCCCTTGGGCGGGAGGAACAGCCGGGCCAGGAGGGACGTCGCGAGGAGTACCGACCCCGCGATGATCAAACTGACCCGCATGCCCGGCACGGAGAACCCGGCGCCCGCCACCAGCGACCCGAACAGCGCCACGGCCAGCGCCCCACCGGTCTGCCGGAGCGCGTTCAGGAGACCGGAGGCGATGCCCGCCCGAGGCCCCGGCACCGAGTCCATCAGGAGAGCCGTCAGCGCGGGGACCGCAAACGCGCCGCCCAGCCCCGTCGGCACCAGAAGCAGCAGCACCAGCCACATCGGCGTACCGGCGTCGAGCGGCAGCAGGACGAACATGGCCAGGGCCAGGACGAGTTGGCCGATGACGATGACGGACCGCCGGCCGATGCGCTCGGCGACGCGCGGGGAGACCAGGTTCGTGGAGGTGATGATCGCGGCGAGCGGCACGAAGACCAGCCCCGCCGAGAGCGCCGACATGCCCCGCGCCTGCTGGAGGTAGAGCCCGAGGAGGAAGACGAGCCCGTAGAAGGCGAGGTTCACGGCGAAGCCGACGGCGAGGGAGACGGCGACGGTGCGGTCGCGCAGCATGGCCGGCGGAACCACGGGCGCCCGGTGCCGCCGCTCGACGGCCCGGAAGGCGACGGCGGCGAGCACGGCGAGGCCGAGCGAGCCCAGCACCGGCACCGAGGTCCAGCCCGCGTGCCCGCCCTCGATCACGGCGAAGGTCAGCCCGGCCAGCGCGAGCACGGCCGTGACCTGCCCGGGAACGTCGATCGGAGCGGGGCGGCGCGGCGACGGCGCGACCTTGCCGAGCAGGACCAGGATGGCCGCGCCGACGGGCAGGTTGAGGAAGAACACGGCCCGCCAGCCGACGGACTCGGTCAGCACCCCGCCGAGCACGGGACCGGCCGCCATGGCGACCGAACCGCCCACGGTCCACAGCGCGATGGCCCGCGCCCGGTGCCGCGCGTCGTCGTACGCCTGCCGGATCAGCGACAGCGAGGCCGGCATGACGACGGCCGCCGCCGCGCCCTGCACCACCCGGGCCGCGACGAGCGCGCCGATCCCGGGGGCGAGCCCGCAGGCGAGGGAGGCGAGGGTGAACAGGCCGATGCCGAACGCGTAGGCCCGGCGCGCCCCGGCCCGGTCGGCGAGCGCGCCGGCCGACAGCATCAGACCGGCGAAGAGCAGCGTGTAGGCGTCGACGACCCACTGCAGGCCGGTCATGCCGCCGCTGAGCGAGGTGCCGATGGCGGGGAGCGCGATGTTCACCGCGGAGACGTCGATGGTGATGACGGTGAAGCCGAGCAGCGCGGCGATCAGGGCGAAGACGGCGGGCGGCCTGCGGCCGGGTACGGCCTCGACGGCGGGCGCCACGCGGGCGGTGGGGGTGGCGGTGGCGATGGTCACGCGGGCCTCCAGGTCGGTCCGGACGGTCGGCTGCGGGTCCGGTCGGTTCCGTTGCGGGCGAGTGGGCGGGGGCGCCGGGCCGCGGCCCTGTGACGTGCACTCCCTGGGCCCGGAGCCCCCGGCCACTCGCTACGACCACCACTGTGGGACCGGCGGCGCGAAGGTGGCAGGCCGCACTTCACCGGGGCGCCGCGTTCCTGGCCCTGACACACCCCCTCACCGCGCCGATCGGCCGTGGAGAATGGAACACATGGCTGAAACCACGGAACTGGGCCGCTATCTGCGGGCCCGCAGGGCCCAGGTCACCCCCGCCGACGCCGGCCTGCCCGCGGGCACCGGGCTGCGCCGCACCCCGGGCCTGCGCCGCGAGGAGCTGGCCACGCTCTCCGGGGTCAGCGTGGACTACTACACGCGTCTGGAGCGCGGCCGCGAGACGAACCCGTCGACGGCCGTGATCGACGCCATCGGCCGCGCCCTGCGCCTGCGCGGCGACGCCTACGAGCGGCTGCACGACCTGGCCGAACTGGCCTCGGGCCGCCCGTCCGAGCCCGGCGCGCCGCGCGCCACCGACGACGACACCGTGCGCCCGTCGGTGCTGCGGATGCTGGAGGCGCTGCGGCCGATGCCCGCGTACGTCGTCAACCGCTACAACGTCATGCTCGCCGCGAACGCGCCGGGCCGCCGTCTGCTGCCGGGCCTGTGGGACTGGCCGGCCGAGGAGCGCAGCATCACCCGCTATCTCTTCCTGCACCCGGTCGGCCGTGAGCTGTACGTGCCGTGGGAGGAGACGGTGATCAAGTCGGTGGCGCATCTGCGGGCCATCGCGGGCGGCGACCCGGACGACCCGCGACTGACCGCGCTGGTCGGCGAACTCCTGCTCAAGTCACCGGAGTTCACCCGCATCTGGGACCGCTACGACGTGCAGGAGCGCAGCGGCGGCACCAAGACGTTCGCCCACCCGAAGGCGGGCGACATGACCCTGACGTACGAGGTCATGCAGCTGGCCAGGACCGGCGGCCAGCGCCTGGTGGCGTACCAGGCACCGGCCGGTTCCCCGGACGAGGAGGCCATGCTGAAGCTGGATCCCCAAGCCCCTTAGGCCCTATGCGCGTTCGAGGATCGCGGTCACTCCCTGGCCGCCCGCGGCGCAGACGGAGATCAGGCCGCGGCCCGGACCCTCGCGCTCGGCGAGGAGTTTGGCGAGGGTGGCGACGATGCGGGCGCCGGTCGCGGCGAACGGGTGGCCGGTGGCGAGGGAGGAACCGGCGACGTTCAGCCGCTCCCGGTCGACCGGCGCGAGACCCTGCTTCTCCCAGGCCGCCAGGGTGGCGAGCACCTGGGAGGCGAACGCCTCGTGCACCTCGACCAGGTCGAAGTCCTCGATGCCGAGCCCGGCCCGCTCCAGCATCCGGGGCACGGCGTACGCGGGCGCCATGAGCAGTCCGTCGCCGCCCTCGCGCGCGACGTCCCCGCCGTCACCGGCGAAGTCCACGGCGGCCGTCTCGTACGCGGTCAGATACGCCAGCGGGGCGAGCCCGCGGGCCTCGGCCCACTCCTCGCTCGCCAGCAGGACGACGGCGGCGCCGTCCGTCAGCGGCGTCGAGTTGCCCGCCGTCATCGTCGCGCCGGGGTCCTTGGCGCCGAACACCGGCTTGAGCGTGGCGAGTTTCTCGACGGTCGAGCCGGGGCGGAGGTTCTGGTCCCGCTCGAGTCCCTCGAACGGCACGACCAGATCGTCGAGGAACCCGCGGTCGTACGCGGCGGCGAGCCGCTGGTGACTGGTGGCGGCCAGTTCGTCCTGGACCTCGCGCGCGATGCCCCACGCACGGGCGGTGACCGCGGCGTGCTCGCCCATCGACAGACCGGTGCGCGGCTCGGCGTTGCGCGGGATGTCGGGGACGAGGTGGCCGGGCCTGATCCGGGCGAGGGCCTTGAGCCGGGCGCCCGCGGACTTCGCCCGGCGCGCCTCCAGGAGGATCTTGCGCAGCTCGTCGTTGACGCCGAGCGGGGCGTCGCTCGCCGTGTCCGAGCCGCCCGCGATCGCGCTCTCGGTCTGGCCGAGGGCGATCTTGTTGGCGGCGGCGATCACGGCTTGCAGGCCGGTGCCGCAGGCCTGCTGGATGTCGTACGCGGGGGTGCGCGGATCGAGGGCGGAACCGAGCACGGTCTCGCGCGCCAGGTTGAAGTCCCGGCTGTGCTTGAGCACCGCTCCGGCGACGAACTCGCCTACTGCGCCCGGCTCTTGCAGCGCGCAGCGCTCCACGAGACCGTCGAGCGCCGCCGTCAGCATCCGCTGGTTCGACGCGGTCGCGTACGGGCCGTCGGAGCGGGCGAAGGGGATCCGGCTGCCCGCGACGACGGCGACGCGACGCGGCACCCCCGCCGCCGGGCTCGCCGGGGTTTTCGCGGTTTTCGCTGGGGCCATCTCGACAACTCCTGACTACTGAGTAACCTTACTCCGAAGTAAATTTACGACCGAGCAGGGAGTTGGACAATGGCCGACCGCTATCTGAACTTCACCGGCACGGCCCCGGGCCGCTTCCTGACCAAACGCCTCGGGCTGCCGCAACCCGCGCCGCTGCGCCGCTTCACCGCCGAACACCCCACCCTGGACGGGCCGTTGCTGCACGTCACGGCGGGATCGTCCGCGTACGAGGACGAGCTGGCGGGGATTCTGAGCGGGACCGGACTCACGGTCTCCGCCACCGCGGAGCGTCCCGCCGCCGTCGTCGTGGACGCCACCGCCGTGGCCGATGTCGACGCGCTCGCCGAGGTGCACGCCGCGCTGCACCCCGTCGTACGGTCCGTCGCGACGGGCGGCCGCGTCGTCGTGCTCGGCGCCCGGCCGTCGGCCGACGACCACCATCAGGCGGCCGTGCAGCAGGGCCTCGAGGGGTTCGTCCGCTCGCTCGGCAAGGAGATCGGGCGCGGCCGGACCGTGAACCTGGTGCGGGTCGCGGGTCCGGTGGCGGGCGCCGAGTCGACCCTGCGCTTCCTGCTCTCCCCCAAGTCGGCCTACGTCAGCGGGCAGGTCGTCGAAGTCGACGGCTCCGGAGCCGAGTTGGCGGCTCCCGGGGACTGGGCGCGGCCGCTCGCCGGGCGCACCGCGCTGATCACCGGCGCCGCGCGCGGGATCGGCGAGGCCGTCGCCGAGACGCTCGTCCGCGACGGGGCGCAGGTCGTGCTGCTCGACGTGCCGTCCGCCGAGGCCGACCTGGGCAAGGTCGCTCAGCGGCTCGGCGGGCGGGCGCTGCCGCTCGACATCACGGCCGGGGACGCGGGTGAACGCATCGCCGAGTTCGTGCCCGACGGTCTTGACGTGCTGGTCCACAACGCGGGCATCACCCGGGACCGGCGGCTCGCCAACATGCCCGCCGAGCGCTGGAGTTCGGTGCTCGACGTCAACCTCGCCAGTGTGCTCCGCACGACCGACTCGCTCCTCAAGGCGGGGGCCGTGCGGCGGGGCGGGGCCGTCGTGGCCACCGCCTCCATCGCCGGGATCGCGGGCAACTCCGGGCAGACCAACTACGCCGCCAGCAAGGCGGGCATCGTCGGGCTCGTCCGTTCGCTGGCGCCGCGCGCGCTGGCCGAGCACGGGGTCACCGTGAACGCCGTCGCGCCGGGGTTCATCGAGACCAAGATGACGGCGGCGGTGCCGTTGTTCATCCGGGAGGCGGGGCGGCGCATGAACTCCCTCGGGCAGGGCGGGCTTCCGGTGGACGTCGCCGAGACGACGTCCTGGTTCGCGACGTCCGGTGCCGTGAACGGGCAGATCGTGCGGGTCTGCGGTCAGAGCCTTCTGGGCGCCTGACGCTCCGCTGCTTCCGGGCACCCACGTGAGCGGGGCTGCTCGCGCCTCTGGGCCGTCGATCGGGTGCGGCTCTCGTCGTGGCCGATCGCGCAGTTCCCCGCGCCCCTGGGCCGTCGATCGGGTGCGGCTCTCGTCGTGGCCGGTCGCGCAGTTCCCCGCGCCCCTGGGCCGTCGATCGAGTGCGGCTCTCGTCGTGGCTGGTCGCGCAGTTCCCCGCGCCCCTGAGATGCGCACTTCGTGCGCCATCTCATCAAGAGAGGCGCACCTCGCACGCAGCCCCGTTGGAGAGGCGCGCCACATGCGGAACCTGGGCGGAGGGGCGCGCCCCGTGCGGCGCCCCGTTGGAGAGGCGCGCCCCGTGCGGCACTTCGACGGGGAGGCGCGCCCCGTACGGGACCTCGACGGAGAGGCGTGCCCCGTGCGGGACCTCGACGGAGAGGCGTGCCCCGTGCGGGACCTCGGCGGAGAGGCGTGCCCCGTGCGCTGCCTCGGCGGAGAGGCGCGCCCCGTGCCGCACCTCGACGGAGAGGCGCGCCACGTGCGGAACCTCGGCGGAGAGGCGCGGCGGAGCCGCTGCCTCAGGGGAGGCTGCGCGGAGCGCATGCCTCAGGGGCGCGGGGAACTGCGCGAGAAGCGGCCACCGGCCCGCGGAGGACCGACGACCCGGGACGCGGCCCCCACCGGCCCGCGGAGGACCGACGACCCGGGACGCGACCCCCACCGGCCCGCAACCGAACGACGACCCGACAGGGGCGCGGGGAACTGCGCGACCAGCCAGAACGACAGCCGCACTCAACCACCCACCCCAAGGACCCACCACCATGACCTCACCGCCACCCCTGCTCCCCCTCATGCTGCGCGGCGCCGTGCTCTCCCCCTTCAAGCGGCCCGGCAACACCACCACCCCACCGCCGGAGGCCACGTCCCGGATCACCGGGCTCCAGGTCCGCGCGGAGCACCTCACGGCGTACGAGCGCGTCTGCGCCTACCCCACCGGCCGCGCCGAACTCCCCGTCACCTACCCGCACGTCCTGGGCTTCCCGCTGGCCATGGGACTGATGTCGACCCGCGCGTTCCCGCTCCCGCTCCTGGGACTGGTGCACACCTCGATCGACATCACCCAGCAACGGGACCTGTCCCCCACCGGAACCCACGAACTGACCGTGAGCATCCCGGAGCTGCGCCCCCACCACCGCGGCACGGAGGCCGTCGTCGTCACCGCCCTGCGCCCCACGGGCGACACGGACAGGACGCCCGTATGGGAGTCGACCAGCACCTACCTCGCCCGGCACAGGACGGACACCCCGGCACCGGAGGAGCAAGAGAAGGCGGCGCCGCTCCCGGGCGGCACCGAGTGGCGCCTCGGGGGCGACCTCGGGCGGCGCTACGGCGCGGCGTCCGGCGACCGCAACCCCATCCACCTGCACCCGCTCACGGCCCGCGCCTTCGGCTTCCCGCGCGCCATCGCGCACGGCATGTGGACGGTGGCCCGGTGCCTGGCGGAGTTCGGGGCGCGCGGGCCCGTGCACGTACAGGCACGGTTCAGGGCGCCGGTGCTGCTGCCGGGCACGGTGACGTACGCGGCACGGGGACCGGCCTTCGAACTGCGGTCGGGCAAGGACGGCGACCGGGTCCATCTGACCGGCGAGGTCACCGCGCTACCGCGCTGACCAGCGCCGCCCGTCCATCAGATTGCCGAGCCCGGACCAGGCGAAGTTCATCAGGGTCGTCGCGGCCTCCCCGGCGGAGACGGACCGGTCGGCGTTGGCCCAGCCGGCCAGCGACTCGGCCGCGCCGACCAGCGCCTGGGCGAGCCCGGTGACCTCGCGCTCGGCGAGTTCGGGATCGCCGTGCGCCTCCCGGGCGGCCGCGGCGATCAGCGCCGTCACGAAGGCGACGATCTCGTCGCGCATCACACCGACCTCGGCCACGAACGGGTCTCCGCCCGACCGCGCCTGGCTGTGCAGCACCGCCCACCCGTCGGGATGCCCGGCGGTGTGCGCGAAGAAGGCGGTGAGCCCCTCCCAGAGCTGGCGGTCGGCGGTGGCGTCGGTGCGCACTCCGGCCCGCACGGCGGCGATCAGCGCGGCCGCCTCCCGCCGGATGCAGGCGGTGAACAGCTCTTCCTTCGAGTTCAGGTAGAGGTACACCAAGGGCTTGGAGACCCCCGCCAGTTCGGCGATCTCGTCCATCGAGGCCGCCCGGTAACCGCGCTCGCCGAACACCCGCACCGCGGCGTCCATCATCTGCCGCTCACGCTCGGCCCGCGGCAACCGCTTCTGCCGCGCCGCCGCCTCGGCCCTGCCGTCGCCGCCCACCCCAGCCGCCTTTCCCCGTGCTCCGTTCAGCGCTCAGCCTACGTCCGCACACGACCGTGCCCCGCCCCGGGAAGTCCGGGGCGGGGCACGGTGCGGCGGGTGGTACGAGCCGGGGGACGCGTCAGGCGGCGACAGCCACCCTCTGCGGCTCGTCCACCGGGGACGAGGTCGCGCGGTCGTAGGCCTCGCGGTCCAGGATGTTCTCCCGGGCGGAGACGATCACCGGGACCAGCGCCTGGCCCGCGACGTTCGTCGCCGTCCTCATCATGTCGAGGATCGGGTCGATCGCGAGGAGCAGGCCGACGCCCTCCATCGGCAGGCCCAGCGTCGACAGGGTCAGGGTCAGCATGACCGTGGCGCCCGTCAGACCGGCCGTCGCGGCGGAACCGACCACCGAGACGAAGGCGATGAGCAGGTAGTCACCGACACCGAGCTGGATGTCGAAGATCTGCGCGACGAAGATCGCGGCGATCGCCGGGTAGATCGCGGCGCAGCCGTCCATCTTGGTGGTGGCGCCGAACGGGACGGAGAAGGACGCGTACTCCTTCGGGACGCCGAGGCGCTCGGTGACCTTCTGGGTGAGCGGCATGGTGCCGACCGAGGAGCGGGAGACGAAGGCCAGCTGGATGGCGGGCCAGGCGCCCTTGAAGAACTGGACCGGGTTCAGCTTGGCGACGAACGCGAGCAGCAGCGGGTAGACGCCGAAGAGGACCAGGGCGCAGCCGACGTAGATGTCCGCGGTGAAGGTCGCGTACTTGCTGATGAGGTCCCAGCCGTAGGTGGCGATCGCGTAGCCGATGAGGCCGACGGTGCCCAGCGGGGCCAGCTTGATGACCCACCACAGGGCCTTCTGGAGGAGTTCGAGGATCGACTCCGACAGGGTCAGGATCGGCTTGGCCTTCTCGCCGATCTGGAGGATCGCGATACCGGCGACGGCGGCCATGAAGACGATCTGCAGGACGTTCAGCTCGGTGAACGGGGTGATGACGTCGGTCGGGACGATGCCCGTGAGGAAGTCGATCCAGGAACCCGCGTGCTCCGGCTTGCCGCCGTCCTTCGGGGTCAGGCCGGTGCCCGAGCCGGGGTTGGTGACCAGGCCGATGACGAGGCCGATGGCGACCGCGATCAGCGACGTGATCATGAACCAGAGCAGGGTGCGGGACGCGAGGCGCGCGGCGTTGTTGACCTTGCGCAGGTTGGTGATCGACACCAGGATCGCGAAGAAGACGAGCGGGGCGACGGCCAGCTTCAGGAGCTGGATGAAGATGCCGCCGATCTTGTCGAGCGTGGTGACGAGCCAGGAGATGTCCTGGCTGCGGGCCAGCCAGCCGAGCAGCACACCGAGGACGAGACCGCCCACGATCTGCGCCCAGAACGGGACCTTCGGTATACGGAAGCCGGACTTCGGGGAGGCCGGCTTCGCGTCGGCGGGGGTGGTGTTCGCGGACACGGAAGCACTCCAGTGATGACACGCGGGGACAAGGCGGGATGTGCGGGACGTACGGGAGCGGCGACCGCGGGATGAGGTCAACGGCGCCGCTGCATCGGGATGGTCGCGTCAGAGGCGACAGGCCGCGGACATGCAGCGGCAGAGATCGACATGCAGGCGCGCCACGAGCGGAACGCTCATGGCTGTGCGGTGCGCGGCTGATGTCTTCATGTCAGGAACGTTAACACCAGCGCTTTGGGAACATCAAAGGGGTTCTTTGGGGAGAACGCGAAGCTCGTATGCCCCTTAAGCCGTATTTACCTTGAAATCACAGGCGACCCCGGCACCTGTGCGGTGCCGGGGTCGGGGAGTGCTGTGACGTAACTTACGGCTCAGGCTTTGTGGGCGCGGGCCGCGTCGTCGGCCTCGTCCTCCATGGTGCGGCTGGCCTCCATGTTCGCCTTCGCGCGGTCCACGCGGGCGACGATCTTCTCGGAGGCGCGGTCGCGCTCCTTGCGCAGCAGTACGAAGCTGAGCGGCGCGGAGATCACCAGGGAGAGCAGGATGATCCAGAGGTAGTTCGAGCCGCCCAGGCCGCGCGGGACGATGCCGGTGGCGACGAGACCCCAGACGACGAGGAAGCAGCCCACGAAGACCCCGAGGCGCATCAGCGTGTAGCGGAGCATGTCAATCCACTCTTCCGTTCCGAAAAGGTCCTCTTACAGGACGAGCGCTCCTCCAGTGAAGCACGCGGAGGAGCGCTCGAAGTCGGCGGGGGCGCGGACCGCCCGGATCGGTTCAGATCAGCCGGCGGTTCCCGCGGACGAGCGGCAGCCGGGCCCAGGCCCCGCCGAGACCGAAGTAGCCGCCCGCGCCGGTGGCCGCGGTGATCAGCAGCACGAGGGCGATCATCCAGTGGTCGTCCAGGAAGGGGTTGGTGCCGGGCCACAGGGTGACGAGCCACATGAAGGGCCGGCCATGAAGAGGGTGTCGAGCCACCAGGTTCCGGCGACCGGGTCAAACCGAGCGGACGACGACGCCGTCCTGGCTGCCCGCGTGACGGCGGCGCGGGGTGCGGGCGGCTCCGGCGCTCTGACGTTCTCCTACGGCCCAAGGTCCCGGACCGGGCGCCCGAAAGTCACCCTTTAGGCTCGATCGCATGTCCCTGCGCTTCGAACTCGATCCGTCCGTCACCCCTGACCTGCGCGACGGCGTGCTCGCGCTGTGGGCGGACGTCTCGAACGCGGGCGGGGCCGTCGGCTTCGTCCCCCCGGTGACCGCCGCCGACGTCCGGCCCGAGCTGGTGCGGCATCTCGCCGGGATGGCGGAGGGGCGGGTGCGGTTGCTGGTCGGGCGGGACGCGCGGGGGGATGTGGCAGCGACGGCGTTCCTGGCCTTCAATCAGCACCGCCTGATGCGGCATCACCTGTGGCTCTACACGGTGATGGTCCACCCCGCCCACCAGGGCAAGGGGTACGGCCGGGCGCTGATGGCCTCCGCGCAGGAGGCGGCGCTCGGCTTCGACGGCATCGAGGCGCTGCGGCTCACGTGCCGGGGCGGTACGGGTGCCGATGTCTTCTACTCGGCGTGCGGCTACAAGGAGGTCGGGCGCATACCCGGCGCGATCCGTGTCGCCCCGGGCGACGACCGCGACGACATCCACATGATGCTGCCGCTGCTGTGACGGCCGGTGGCCGCTTCTCGCGCCCCTGAAGCGAGCGGAGCTCGCATCCAGGGGCGCGGGGAACTGCGCGACCGGCCACGACGCGAGCCGCACTCGACAACGCGCCGAAAAAACTCAGACCCGCATCGGCTGCGGCTCATCCCGGCGGGCCGGATCGGCGCCCTCGTACTCGCGGATGATCTCGTAGCGCGTATTGCGCTCGACGGGCCGGAACCCGGCGTCCCGGATGAGGTCCAGCAGGTCCTCGCGGGTCAGCTTGTTCGGCGTGCCGTAGTTGTCCGCGTCGTGCGTGATCTTGTACTCGACGACCGAGCCGTCCATGTCGTCGGCCCCGTGCTGGAGCGCGAGCTGCGTGGTGTGCAGGCCGTGCATGACCCAGAAGCACTTCACGTGCGGCACGTTGTCGAAGAGGAGGCGCGAGACCGCGAAGGTCTTCAGGGCCTCGGCGCCGGTCGCCATCGTCGTCCGCTCCTGAAGGCGGTTACGGACCTTGCCGTCCTTCATGTCGACGAAGTCGTGCTGGTAGCGCAGCGGGATGAAGACCTGGAAGCCGCCGGTCTCGTCCTGGAGCTCACGCAGGCGAAGCACGTGGTCGACGCGGTGCCGGGGCTCCTCGATGTGTCCGTACAGCATCGTCGAGGGGGTCTTGAGACCCTTCTCGTGCGCCAGGCGGTGGATGCGCGACCAGTCCTCCCAGTGGGTGTCGTGGTCGACGATGTGCTGGCGGATCTCCCAGTCGAAGATCTCGGCGCCGCCGCCGGTCAGCGACTCCAGACCGGCCTCGATCAGCTCGTCGAGGATCTCGGACGCGGAGAGGCCGGAGATCTTCTCGAAGTGGTGGATCTCGGTGGCCGTGAACGCCTTGAGGCCGACGTCCGGCAGGGCCTCCTTGAGGGCTTTCAGGGAGCGCGGGTAGTAGCGCCACGGAAGGTTCGGGTGCAGGCCGTTGACGATGTGCAGCTCGGTGAGGTTCTCCGACTCCATCGCCTTGGCCAGCTTGACGGCCTCCTCGATGCGCATCGTGTACGCGTCCTTCTCGCCCGGCTTGCGCTGGAACGAGCAGTAGGCGCAGGAGGCGGTGCACACGTTCGTCATGTTGAGGTGACGGTTCACGTTGAAGTGCACGACGTCGCCGTTCTTGCGCGTGCGCACCTCGTGGGCGAGGCCGCCGAGCCAGGCCAGGTCGTCCGATTCGTAGAGCGCGATGCCGTCCTCACGGGACAGCCGCTCCCCGTCCGCGACCTTCTGCTCCAGCTCGCGCTTGAGCCCTGCGTCCATGCCCGTACCTCTCCTCAATCAAAAACTCCGCCCACCGTACGCCCCCGCTCCGACGGGGCCGCTCACGCCTCTTCGGGAAGCTCCCCGACCCGGTTCTCCCACTTGGTGGACAGCACGATCGTCGTGCGGGTGCGGGAGACGCCCTTGGTGCCGCTGAGCCGGCGGATGGTCCGCTCCAGGCCGTCGACGTCGCTGGCCCGCACCTTGAGCATGTACGAGTCGTCGCCCGCGATGAACCAGCAGTCCTCGATCTCGTGCAGGTCCTTCAGGCGCTGGGCCACGTCCTCGTGGTCGGTGGCGTCGGAGAGCGAGATGCCGATGAGCGCGGTGACGCCCAGGCCGAGCGAGGCCGAGTCGACGGTGGCGCGGTAGCCGGTGATGACGCCGGCCGCCTCCAGGCGGTTGATGCGGTCCGTGACGCTCGGCCCGGACAGGCCGACGAGACGGCCCAACTCCGCATACGAGGCGCGGCCGTTCTCGCGCAGGGCCTGGATGAGCTGCCTGTCCACGGCGTCCATAGGTCCAAAGCCTTTCATTATTCAGCGGTAACGCGAGTTTACGTGTGAAATCCAAGGCTGGAAGGGAAAACGCCCAGCAAGTTCTAAAGTTCAGCCGAGATGAGGGCCTCCCCCGCTAGTCCTCGCGGGAGCCTCCGCCCAGCTCTCCCTCCCAGCGGCGGAACAGCGTGTGCGGCACTCCCGCGGCGTCCAGCGTCCGCCCGGCGACGAAGTCCACCAGGTCCTGGATGTGTGTCGCCCCCGCGTAGAAGGCGGGTGCGGCGGGGAGCACGACCGCGCCCGCGTCGTCCAGGGTCACCAGGTGCCGGAGGGTCTGCCCGTTCAGCGGCGTCTCGCGCACGGTGAGGACCAGCGGCCGCCGCTCCTTCAGCGTCACACTGGCGACGCGCTGGAGCAGGTCCTTGGAGAGCCCGAGCGCGACCCCGGCCACGCACGCCGTCGAGGCGGGCACGATGATCATGCCCTTGACCGGGTACGACCCGGAGGACGGACCGGCCGCGAGATCACCCGCGGCCCAGTACCGCACGTCGCTCAGATCGAGGCCGGTGAAGGTCCCCGGCTTGCCGTCCGCGCCCCGCGCCAGCCATTCCCCCAGGTCCTCGCGCCAGTGCGCGTCCCGGAACGCGATACCGGTCTCGTCGAGCAGCGTGAGCCGCGACGCCCGCGAGACGACCAGGTCGACGGCCTCTCCGGCCCGCAGCAGGGCGCGCAGCACCGAAGCGGCGTACGGGGTTCCTGACGCGCCGGACACCCCGACGACCCAGGGTGTGCGGCTGGTTGCGTTGACGTGCTCCACACACCCGAGCCTATCCGGCATGCTCATGGGGGAACTTGACCAGGGGCCGCGGGCGTTGTGAGTCATGACGGGCGGGGTCCGGGGGGACGGGGCTGGGATGGCGTACGACGCACGGCAGGACAAGAAGTGGACCGCGGGCGACCGCGCGCTGGCGGCGGGCAAGGTGATGGTCGCCTGGGTGGCCCTGCTGTGGGTGCTCGAAGCGGTCGACGTGGCGTCCGGGCACGCCCTCGACACCTTCGGCATACAGCCGCGCGAGCCCTCCGAGCTGGTCGATGTGATCCCGGCGGCCTTCGTCCACTTCGGCTTCGCCCACGTCGCGGCGAACTCGGTGCCGCTGCTGGTCCTGGGCTTCGTCGCCGCGCTCCAGGGGCTGCGCCGCTTCTTCCTGGCCTGCGCGCTGATCATCGTCGCGGACGGTCTCGGGGTGTGGCTGGTGGCCCCCGGCCACACGAACACGGCGGGCGCGTCGGGCCTGATATTCGGCCTGTTCGGCTTCGTGCTGCTCAGCGGCTTCGTGGAGCGCCGGCCGCTCGGCATCGTGGTCGGCCTGCTGATCGCGGCGTACTGGGGCACGACCATCCTGGCGGGCCTCTCCCCGGCGAACGAGGGGGTCAGCTGGCAGGGCCACCTGATCGGCCTGATCGCGGGCGTGGGCGCGGCGTTCGCCCTGCGCAGACCGCCCCGGCCGCCCAGCGAGCTCCGGCCCACCGGCTGAGTACCCGGCCGGCCGCCGCTGAGTACCCGTACGCATGTGCCGCTCCTGCGGCGCGGCGCACCGTGGGGGCATGAAGCTCCGCTACCTGGTGGTGTGCGGCGTGGCGTCCGTCGTCGCGCTCGTCCTGGTCCACGTGCTCGGCGTACCGGCCGAGACACTGTTGCTCGCCGTCGGTGGCGCGCTGTGCCTGCTGTGGCTGGTGCTGCTGCTGACCGTTCCGTGGAACCTCTACTTCCGGGCCCGTTCCGTGGTGCACGAGGCGGGCGTCAGCCGGGAGAAGGGGCTCGCCGTCCCGGACGACCGGGACGCGGAGGCCGCCCGGATCGCGAAGGTCATGCTGCGCACGGCGATCGGCGCCCATCTGTTCACGGGCGCGGCCGCGGTGGCCGTCGCGCTGGCCACCGGCCGCGAAGCGGGCTACTGGCTCGCGGGCTGCTATCTGCTCAGTACGTTCTTCCGGCCGGCGGGCGCCTACTTCTCCGCGCTGCGCCGGCGGCTCGTCACCCTCGACCGCGAGGTGCGCCATCCGCGCGACGACATCGCCGCCGTGCGCAAGGAGGTCACGGACCTGAAGAACGGCACCCTGGCCCTGGAGCACATGGCGGAGGAGGCGTACAGCTCGCTCGCCCGGATCCACGAGGCGCTCGACGTGGTCGGCATCTCGGCGAACCAGCGCGCGGACCGCACCGACCAGCGCCTCGACGCGATGAGCCGGGAGTTCGAGTCGGTGGTGAACCGGCTGACGGACAACCAGGAGATCATCACCGGGCTCAAGGCGTTCCTGCGGCTGCTGCGAACGGACGGCGGCGCCGAGCAGGTGGTCTGACCGGCGCCGCACCTCAAGGGCCCGCCTCAAGGGCCCGGAGGGCTAGACCGTCAGCCCCCGCACCAGCAGATCGAGCAGCGCGCACACGAACAGGGCGATCCCGATGAAGCCGTTGACCTGGAAGAAGGCCCGGTTCAGGCGGGACAGGTCGTGCGGCTTGACGATGGTGTGCTCGTACAGGAACGCGGCGGCGACGATCACCAGGCCCAGCCAGAAGAAGGCGCCGGCGCCGGTCGCGAGCGCGTACCAGACGAACAGGGCCGTCACCACGGTGTGGCAGGCGCGGGCGCCCCAGATCGCGCCGGGGATGCCGAAGCGGGCGGGGACGGACTTCACGCCGACCTCGCGGTCGGTCTCCACGTCCTGGCAGGCGTAGATCAGGTCGAAGCCGCCGATCCAGATGCCGACCGCGAGACCGAGGATGACCGCGTCCCAGGACCAGGAGCCGGTGATCGCGATCCAGGCGCCGACGGGGCCCATCGCCTGGGCGAGGCCGAGGATGGCCTGCGGGAAGTTCGTGAACCGCTTGCCGTACGGGTAGACGACCATCGGGATCAC
The DNA here is from genome assembly GCF_040645755.1 of Streptomyces sp. NPDC046716. Taxonomy (NCBI): domain Bacteria; kingdom Bacillati; phylum Actinomycetota; class Actinomycetes; order Kitasatosporales; family Streptomycetaceae; genus Streptomyces; species Streptomyces sp. NPDC046716. The sequence continues at coordinate 23,252 of NZ_JBEYYU010000036.1, read as the reverse complement.
GGCGATGGGGGCCAGCGCCAGGCAGAGCGGGTTCAGCAGGGCCGCCGCGCCCAGGAAGACGACGAGCGCGATCAGCGCGCCGGTCCACGCCGACTTCACCGAGACCGCGCCGGTGACCAGCTCGCGGTGGGCGGTGCGCGGGTTCCGGGCGTCGATCTCGCGGTCGATGATCCGGTTGGCGGCCATCGCGAACGTGCGCAGGCCGACCATGCAGATCGTCACCAGGAGCAGCCGCCCCCAGTGGATGTTCTTGTCCAGCTCGAACATCGCGGTCAGCGACGCGATGTAGGCGAAGGGCAGCGCGAACACCGAGTGCTCGATCATCACCAGGCGCAGGAACGCCCTGGTCCGGCCCGGCTGCTGCGGGATCGCTGCTGAGGCGCTGCTCACTTGAGTCCGTACTCCTTCCAGCGGCGGTCGACGAGCGCCGCCGTCCGGGGGTCGGAGACGACCATCTCGGGCCAGCCTCCGTCCCGTGTGTAGCCCTCCTCGGGCCACTTCCTCGTGGCGTCGATTCCGGCCTTGCCTCCCCAGAACTGCTGGTAGGAGGCGTGGTCGAGGTGGTCGACGGGCCCTTCGGTGATCATCAGGTCGCGGGCGTAGTCCGTGTTGCCCAGCGCCCGCCACGAGACTTCATGAAGATCGTGGACGTCGCAATCGGAGTCGACGACGACGATCAGCTTGGTCAGCGACATCATGTGCGCGCCCCAGACCGCGCTCATCACCTTCTGGGCGTGCTTGGGGTACTTCTTGTCGATCGAGACGATCGCGCAGTTGTGGAAGCCGCCCGACTCCGGCAGGTGGTAGTCGACGATGTCCGGGACGATCACCTTGAGCAGCGGCAGGAAGAAGCGCTCGGTGGCGCGGCCGAGCGGGCCGTCCTCGGTCGGCGGGCGGCCGACGACGATCGACTGGAGGAGCGGACGCTTCCGCATCGTCACGCAGTCGATCGTCAGGGCGGGGAACGGCTCCTGCGGCGTGTAGAAGCCGGTGTGGTCGCCGAAGGGGCCCTCGGGCAGCATCTCGCCCGGCTCCAGCCAGCCCTCGATGACGACCTCGGCGTTGGCCGGGACCTGGAGCGGGACGGTCTTGCAGTCGACCATCTCGACGCGCTTGCCCTGGATGAACCCGGCGAGCAGGTACTCGTCGATGTCGCCGGGCAGCGGCGCCGTCGACGCGTAGGTCACGGCGGGCGGGCAGCCGAAGGCGATGGCGACGGGCAGCTTCTCGCCGCGCTTGGCGGCGACCTGGTAGTGGTTGCGGCTGTCCTTGTGGATCTGCCAGTGCATGCCGATGGTGCGCTTGTCGTGGCGCTGGAGGCGGTACAGGCCGAGGTTGCGCACGCCGGACTCGGGGTCCTTGGTGTGGGTGAGCCCCAGGTTGAAGAAGGAGCCGCCGTCCTCGGGCCAGGTGAAGAGCGCGGGGAGCTTCTCCAGGTCGACGTCGTCGCCGGTGAGGACGACCTCCTGCACCGGGGCGTCCTTCACCTTCTTCGGCGGTACGTGCGTCATCGCGCCGAGCTTGCCGAACGCCTCGCGCATCCCGACGAAGCCCTGGGGCAGCTCGGGCTTGAGCAGGCCGCCGATCTTGTCGCTGATGTCGTCGTACGACTTCAGGTCGAGCGCCTTCAGGAGCCTGCGGTCGGTGCCGTAGACATTCATCGCGAGGGGCATCGCGGAGCCCTTCACGTTCTCGAAGAGCAGGGCCGGGCCGCCGGCCTTGTTCACCCGGTCGACGATCTCACCGACCTCCAGGTACGGGTCGACCTCGGCCTTGATGCGCTGCAGGTCGCCCTCGCGCTCCAGCGCCCGGAGCAGGGAGCGAAGATCGTCGTAAGCCATGCCGTCCAGTATCCGGCAACCGCTACCCTGGCCCGGTCACCGGGGGGCCGCATGGGCGCCCCATCGCATCTTGGGGGAAGCGCACACCATGCTCCGGGTCCTGATGTTCCTGATCCCGCTGGCCCTGACGATCTACGCGTTCATCGACTGCCTGAACACACCCGAGGACGAGGCGAAGCACCTGCCGAAGATCGCCTGGGTCTTCATCATCCTGCTGTTCTGGATCGTCGGTCCGATCGCGTGGCTGGCCGCGGGCAAGCAGCGCACGCCCCCGCAGGGCGGCCGCACCCCCTCGGAGTGGCACCGCAACCACCGCACCCAGTACGTGGCGCCCGACGACAACCCCGAGTTCCTCGCCTCCCTGCGCGAGGACAACAAGAAGGACGAGGCGCTGCTCAAGGACTGGGAGGCCGATCTGCGCCGCCGCGAGGAGGAGCTGCGGCGCCGTGAGGGCGAGCAGGGCACGGACTGACCCGCCGGGGCCCGGTGCGGTGCGGAATCGGCATCCCGCACACTGGAAGAGGAACCCCCTCCTCCGCACCTCGCCCCCGTAAAGGCCCATGTCCAGATCCCCGCACGTCCCCGACCAGAGCACGCCGCCCGAGAAGCGACTCGCCGTGGAGGAGCACGGGGCCGACCCCGTGCCGCCCGAGCGCCGGCACGGCTCGCCCCGCCAGCTGCTGTGGACCTGGGCCTCGCCCCAGGTCGGCTTCGCCACCGTCTTCATCGGGGTGCTCTCCGTCTCCGCGTTCGGCCTGAGCTTCTGGCCGGCCGTCGCCGCGCTGGTGCTCGGCGCCGGGCTCGGCTCGCTGGCGCACGGGGTGCTGTCGACGGACGGGCCGCGCTTCGGCGTCCCGCAGATGGTGATCGGGCGGCTGTCCTTCGGGTTCCGGGGCAACGCGCTGCCGTCCGCGGTGAACGCGTTCGTCTCCGGGGTCGGCTGGTTCGCCGTGAACACCGTCGGCGGCGCCTTCGCCCTGAACTCGCTGACCGGGCTCGCCCCGCTGCCGAGCCTGCTGATCCTCGTCGTCCTGGAAGTCGTCATCGGCTACGTCGGGCACGACCTGGTGCACCGGTTCGAGAAGTACGCGTTCCCCGTCCTCTGCGCGATCTTCCTGCTCGCCGGGGTGTGGGTCTTCCTGGACGCCGACCTGTCGGGCTCCGGCTCGGGCGGCGGCTTCGGCGGGTTCCTGCTCGCCTTCTCCGCCTGCTTCGGCTTCACCGCGGGCTGGAACCCGTGCGCCTCGGACTACGCCCGCTACCTCCCGGCGACCACCTCGCGCCGGGCCACCGCCTGGTACGCGGGGCTCGGCCTGTTCGTCTCGGTCTCCGTCGTCTCCGTGATCGGCGCGGCCTCCGCCACGCTCGCCGCGCCCGCCGGCGCCTCCCCCACCGACGCCTTCACCGGGCAGCTCCCCGACTGGCTCGGAAAGCTCACCCTCGTCGCGATCATCCTGGGCGCGATGGCGGCGGCCACCCTGAACGTCTACTCGGCGGCCGTCTCGCTGTCCTCCCTCGACCTGAAGCTGCCGCGGTGGCTGAACCGGGCGGCCCTGGTCGCCGTCGTCGGCGCGATCGGCACCGCCGCGGGCTGGGCCTCGCTCGCCGACGCCGGGCACGCCTTCGAGAACTTCCTGCTCGTCATCGCGTACTGGATCGCGCCCTGGCTCGGCGTCGTCCTGATGGAGCATCTGCTGCGCGCCCTGCCCGACACGACGCTCGCCGACCGCCTCCAGGACCGTACGTTCACGCAGGCCGGCGGACTGATCGCGCTGCTCGCCGGGGTCGCCGTGTCCGTGCCGCTGTTCTCCAACCAGACCCTGTTCGTCGGCTGGGTGCCCGACCGGTGGCCCGGCGTCGGCGACCTGACCTGCCCGGTCGGGTTCGTGCTCGGCGCCGGTCTCTACGCGCTCCTGCGCCGCCGCGACACCACCACCCCCTCTCTGTAGAAAGGCCGTACGTCATGGATCTCGATCTCGCCCGCACCTGGCTCGCCACCGCCGTCGAGGAGGCGAGGGCCGGACTCGCCGAGGGCGGCATTCCGATCGGCGCCGCGCTCTACTCCGCCGACGGCACCGTCCTCGGCCGCGGCCACAACCGCCGGGTGCAGGACGCCGATCCGTCGGTGCACGGGGAGACCGACGCGTTCCGCAACGCCGGACGCCAGCGCTCGTACAAGGGCACGACCATGGTCACGACGCTCTCGCCGTGCTGGTACTGCTCGGGCCTGGTGCGGCAGTTCGGCATCTCGCGGGTGATCGTCGGCGAGGCGCGCACCTTCCACGGCGGGCACGACTGGCTGGCCGAGCACGGCGTCGAGATCGTGCTGCTCGACGACGCCGAGTGCGTGGGCATGATGGAGGACTTCATCGCGGCCCGGCCCGAGCTCTGGAACGAGGACATCGGCGAGTAGCCCTGAAACGGGCCGCCGAACGGTCCCCCGCGCCGCTCGACGGCCCCGGCCGGGGTCGCCCCCGGCCCGCCCCCGGTCACGATCAGTGTGGCGCAGCACGCCCGCGAATTGGAGTGTCTTTCTAGATATTCACTTTAGAAACACATTCGGAGACCCGTCGTTGACATGGTGCTTTACGCTGACTGTCACCATGAGTCCCAAGCAACGACGTGGCGTGGAGACGGTCGAGCGCCTTCTCGACACGGCCCTCGCCGTGTATGCCGAGGCGGGCGAGACCGGTGTGACCGTCCAGGCCCTCACGAAGTCCAGCGGGGTGAGTCCGGGCAGCCTGTACCACCACTTCGGCAGCGTCGACGGGCTGATGAGCGCGCTGCTGCTGCGCTGGCTCGGCCGGCTGCTCGACGACGTGAGCACGGCCCTGACCCGGTCCCGGACGGCGCGCACCGGCATCCGCGCGGCCGTCCGTGCCTACCTCGCCTTCGTGGGCGAACACCCGGACGCCGCCCGGCTGGTGCACTCCTCCTTCGCGGACCGGCTGACGATGGCGCAGGCCCGGCAGCTGCGCGACAGCCAGGAGGCACGCCTGTCACCGCTGGCCGCCTGGCTGGAGCGGCAGATCGCGTCGGGTGAACTCGCCGATCTGCCCACGCCGTTGATCGAGAGCATGGTGCTCGGTCCGGTCGTCGGCGCCGCGCGCCGCTGGCTGTCCGTCGGCGACGTCGACCTCGCTCAGGCGGTGCGGATCCTGCCGGACCGGATCTGGCGGTCGGTGGAGCCCTGAGCGGCGCGGGCCGCGCACATGCGCAGAGGGCCGGTTCCCGAAGGAACCGGCCCTCTCGCTCGGGTGCTCAGACCCCGGCGTAGGAGTGCTTGCCGGAGACGAAGATGTTCACGCCGTAGTAGTTGAAGATCCAGCAGGCGAAGGCGATCAGCGCCAGGTAGGCGGCCTTGCGGCCCTTCCAGCCGGCCGTCGCGCGGGCGTGCAGGTAGCAGGCGTAGGCGACCCAGGTGATGAACGACCAGGTCTCCTTCGGGTCCCACTCCCAGTAGCGGCCCCAGGCGTCGCCGGCCCAGATCGCGCCCGCGATGATCGTGAACGTCCACAGCGGGAAGACCGCGGCGTTGATGCGGTAGGAGAACTTGTCCAGCGACGCGGAGGCGGGCAGCCGCTCCATGACCGAGGTGGCGAAGCGGCCGGGCGTGCCGCCGTTGACCAGCTTGTTCTCGTACGAGTCCTTGAAGAGGTAGAGCAGCGTGCCGACCGCGCCGACGTAGAAGACGGCGCCGCAGAAGATCGCCGTCGAGACGTGGATGTACAGCCAGTACGAGTGCAGCGCCGGGACCAGCTGGTCGCTCGCCGTGTACAGGACGGTGACCGCGAGGCCGAGGTCGAGCAGGACCGTGGTGATCAGCGGCAGGCCGAGCCAGCGGACGTTCTTCTTCAGCGCGAGCAGGACGAGGTACACGCCGACCGCGACGGTGGAGAAGGTGATGCTGAACTCGTACATGTTGCCCCACGGGGCGCGCTGCACGGACAGCGCGCGGGTGAGGACACCGGCGAACTCGATGAGGAAGGCGAGCGCGGTGAGCGACACGGCGATCCGGCCGTAGAGGTCGCCCTGCTCGTCGCCGCCGGAGGCGCCGGGGCCGTCCGGCACGTCGCCGCGGGAGCCGGAGGCGGCCCGGGTGACGACCTGCGGGCGCTCCAGGACGGCGGTGGAACCGTTCTTCTTGACCTGAACGGCCGGGGCGGCGGCCGTCTTCGCCGGCTTCTGGGCCGTCAGCGCGGCGGCGGCGCGGCCCGTCTTGCTGCGGCTGCCGAAGATCCACTCGGCCATGTTCGCGAAGAAGGCCAGCAGATAGACGGCCATCGACGAGTAGATGAGGACGTTACTGACTTGCGCCAGGTTCTCGTTGGTGGCGGCGGCGAGATTCACTTCTCAGCCCCTTCGGCGGCGGGAACAGCGGTGGTTTCGGAATTCTCTGGGGGTTCGGGCGCGGACGGCGCCTGTGCGTGCAGCTTGTCGACGAGCGCGCCCAGCTCCTCGGGGAGCTTCGCGGACTCGCTGCGGCCCAGGCCCGCCAGCTCGACGACGGTGACGCCGTCGTCGCCGGTGGTGGCCCGCACCCAGACGCGGCGGCGCTGGATGAACAGGGAGCCGACCAGTCCCGCGATGGCCGCGATGGCGCCGGTGAGGGCCCAGCCGGTGCCGGGCTGCTTCGCGATCTCGAAGGTGGCCCACTCCTGGACGCCCTTCTCGAAGGTGATCGAGCCTGCGCCGTTCGGCAGCTTCATGGTCTCGCCGGGCAGCAGCCGCTTCTTCAGCAGGTCGCCCTTGGAGTCCTCGAACTTCTTCATGTTCGTGGTGTCCAGCTGGTACACGTTCTGCGGCAGGCCCGAGTCGACGCCCAGGCTGCCGTGGTACGCGGAGAGCGCGAGCACGGGGAAGTCGAGCGCCGGGAACTGGGAGAACATGTCGCCCTTGCCGGAGCCGGCGAAGGTCGGCACGAAGAAGGCGTTGAAGCCGAGCTGCTCCTTCTTGCCGTCCTTGTCGCGGTAGCCGTCCATGATCTTGACGGCGCCGGTGGACGTCTGGTTGGAGTCGATCGGCAGCAGCGGCACCGGCGTGTGGTCGGAGACGATGTTGCCCTTGCCGTCGCGGACGGTGACCACGGGCGCGTAGCCGTGGCCGGAGAGGAAGATCTTGGTGCCGTTGATCTTCAGCGGCTCGTTGACCTTGATGGTCGCCTTCTTCTCCTTGCCGTCCGAGCCCTCGCTGTAGGTGACGTCGGCCTTGTACGTGCGCGCGGTGCCCTTGTTGGGGCCGCTGCGCTCGTACGTTCCCGTGAAGTCCTTGAGCGTGAAGCTGAAGGGTTCGAGGCCGGTGTCCTGGTCGAAGAGGTTGCCGGAGGAGAAGTCGTCGTACTGGGAGAGGGTGTTGGCGAAGCCGTCGCCCTCCAGGACCAGCTTGGTGCCGTCGGACTTGAAGAGCTGGCCGGTGGCGAAGCCGACCAGCATCACGATCAGCGCGATGTGGAAGATCAGGTTGCCGACCTCGCGCAGATAGCCCTTCTCGGCGGCGACGGCCGAGCCCGCGATGTGCGAGCGGTAGCGCCGCTTCCTCAGCATCGTGAGCGCGGCCGCGCGGACCTCGTCCGCGCCGGACTCGGTGCGCCAGGTCGCGTAGGCGGGCATCCGGTCGAGGCGCTTGGGGGCGCCCGGCGGGCGGCCGCGCAGCTGGCCGACGAACTGCCAGGTGCGCGGGATGATGCAGCCGATCAGCGAGACGAACAGCAGGATGTAGATCGCGGAGAACCACACCGAGCTGTAGACGTGGAAGAGGCCGAGCTTGTCGTAGACCGGCCCGAGGACGTCGTGGGCCTTCTTGAACGCGTCGACCTTCATCTGGTCGGTGCCGGCCTGCGGGATCAGCGAGCCGGGGATCGCGCCGAGCGAGAGCAGGAACAGCAGGATCAGCGCGACCCGCATCGAGGTCAGCTGCCGCCAGAACCAGCGGGCCCAGCCGACGACGCCGAACCGGGCGGTGCCGGGGGTGCGGTCCTCCTGCGGGGCCGTGCTGAGCTGGGCCGAGGCCTCCTGTTCAGAGGCCTCTTCGGGGGCGTTCGTGTTGCTCATGGATCAGATTCCCACCGTGAAGCCGTTGGACCAGATCTGCATCTGCTGGACGAGGGTGTCCCACGCGCCGGTCAGCAGGAGGACGCCGGTCAGGATCATCATGCCGCCGCCGATGCGCATCACCCAGGCGTAGTGCTTCTTGACCCAGCCGAAGGCGCCGAGCGCCTTGCGGAAGGCGATCGCGGCGAGCACGAAGGGGACGCCGAGGCCGACGCAGTACGCGACCATCAGCAGGGCGCCGCGGCCGGCGCTGCCCTGGCTCATGGCCAGGCCGCTCACCGCGCCGAGGGTCGGACCGATGCACGGGGTCCACCCGATGCCGAACAGCGCGCCCAGTATCGGCGCCCCGACGAGCCCGGTCACCGGCCGCTTGTGGAAGCGGAACTCGCGCTGGGTGAGCCAGGGCATGAGCCCGAGGAAGAAGACGCCCATGACGAGCATCAGGACGCCCAGCACCTTGGTGAGGACGTCCCGGTACTCCTGCAGCGTCTGGCCGAAGAACCCGAAGAGCGCGCCGCCGGAGACGAAGACCACGGTGAACCCGAGGACGAACAGGGCGGCGCCCGCGGCCATCCGCCCGCGCCTCGCCTCCATCAGGTCGGTGCCGCTGATCCCGGTGACGTAGGAGAGATAGCCGGGAACGAGCGGCAGGACGCACGGCGAGAAGAAGGAGACGAGCCCGCCGAGGACGGCGATCGGCAGGGCGAACACCAGGGCACCGTTCTCCACGGTGCCGCCGATTCCGTCAGCGGCGAGGGCGACGAGCGAGGAGGCCACCGCCGATCACTTTTCCGCGATCACGGGGTCGATGAGCTCGTGCAGGCTCTTGGCGTTCAGCGCCTTCAGCGAGCGCGCGGCCAGCTTGCCGTCGCGGTCGACGACCAGGGTGTTCGGGATGCCCTGCGGGTTGAGGATGCCCTTGTCGTACTTGAGCAGGAGCCTGCCCGACGGGTCGTAGAAGCTCGGGTAGGTGATCCCGTAGTCCTTCTCGAACGCGATGGCCGAGCCGGACTTGGGGTCACGGGTGTTGATGCCGACGAACTGGACGTCCTTGTCCTCGGTCTCCTTGGCGACCTGGGCGAAGTACTTCGCCTCCAGGCGGCACGGCGAGCACCAGGAGCCCCAGATGTTGATGACGAGGACCTTGCCCTTGTAGTCGTCGGTGCTCAGGGCCTTGCCGGTGAGGTCCTTGCCGGTCAGCGTCGGGGCGTCGTGGCGGTCGGCCTTCTCGACCGTCGAGATCCCGCCGGTGCTCGACACGAAGTTGGTGTTGTTGCCGCCCCCGGAGGTGCCGCCATTGCCGCACGCCGTCAGGACGAGGGCCGCCACGGCGGCTCCTACGGTCAGCTTGGCGGCGCGGCGCGTGGTCGCGGCGATGCGGGGGGCGCGGCAGGCGGCACTCATGTGAAAAGTTTCGCATGTCCGTTCAAGGGATCTTTCGCACCCCCCTCAAGGCTGGAAAAGCCCACTTCAGGAGGGGTTTGTGCCGCTCTTCCCGTGGACCTTCCCGGAGGGTGTCCCGCCCGGTGTGCCGGTCTTCTCCAGGAACTTCCGCCAGCCCTGCGCCGGCTGCTGCCCGACGTCCAGGGTGCGCAGTTTGTCCAGCACCTCGGGGTCCTGGACGTCCATCCAGTCGACGAACTGCCGGAAGGAGACGAGGCGCACGTCGCTGTGCTTCTCGGCGGTGGCCGCGATGTGCTTGAACGCTTCTTCAACGGCGTCCATGTAGATGCCGCCGTTCCACTCCTCGAAGTGGTTGCCGATGAAGAACGGCGCCCGGTTCGTCCGGTACGCCCGGTCGAAACCGGCGATGTACGCGGCCGTCGCCTGCTTGCGCCAGCCCGGGTAGTTGTACGAGGGCGCGCGCGTGGAGTTGTGCGACTGGTTCGCCAGCATGTTGTAGTCCATCGACAGCACCTCGAAGGAGCGGCCGGGAAAGGGCACGGCCTGGAGCGGCAGGTCCCAGACGCCCATCCGCTTGTCGGGCCAGCGCTGCCGGCCGCCGGGCGAGGACGCGTCGTAGCGCCAGCCGAGCTCGCGGGCGGTGGGCAGCAGGTTGTTCTGGCCGAGCAGGCACGGGGTGCGGCCGCCGACCAGCTCCTTGTCGTAGTCGAACGGCAGCGGCGGCAGGTCCGTCCAGCCCGAGTTCGTCCGCCAGTGCCGCACGAACGACTTGGCCTGGTCGATCTCGCTGCGCCACTGGGCGGGCGTCCAGTTGGCGACGGTGCCGCCGCCCGCGCAGAAGTGGCCGTTGAAGTGCGTGCCGATCTCGTGCCCGTCGAGCCAGGCCTGGCGGGTGTACTTCAGCGTCGCCTTGATGTGCTCGTCGGTGAGGTAGCCGATGTCGGAGGCGCCGACCGGATTGTTCGGCGGGCGGTAGAGGCGCTTCTTCGACTCGGGGAGCAGATAGAGCCCGGAGAGGAAGAAGGTCATGTGCGCGCCGTGGTCCTCGGCCAGCTTGAGGAAGCGCGGGAACAGGCCGTTTCCCACCTCGCCCGCGCCGTCCCAGGAGAAGATCACGAACTGCGGCGGCTTCTGGCCCGGTTCGAGCTTCTCGGGCGCGCGCGGCTGCTTGGGCTGCTTGCCGGTGTACGCGGTCGAGCCGTCGCCGATGGGCTTCACGGTCGGCTGCTTGGGCGCACCGGGCTGACCCGATCTGCTCGGCTCGCCCCGGACCTTGGAGGGAGAGGCGCTCGAGCCGCAGCCGGCCAGCGCGGCCGCCGCCGCGGCTCCCGCTCCCACGCCGATGAGTCCCCTACGGCTGACGTCGCGCATACCGACCCCTGTTCCTCGCGCTGTGCCGCCCATTGACGGACGGCACCCCCTTAGAGGGCACGAGGGACACGCGGGTTCCTCGAAATAGGACGCTTTTGGGGTGATTTGATGTGTCACACAGCGGAATCACTGCAGGAACGCAGAAGGGCCGCCGTCACCGGCGGCCCTTCTGTACGGAGTCACGGGTCAGGCGCCGAACGCCTTGCTCTTGCCCTTCGCCGGCTTGGCCCCGGCCCGCAGGTGAGCGGGGACGAGGTCGACGGCCGGCTCGGAGTAGCCCACCGAGACGATCTTGTCGCCGCGGTAGGTGAAGGTCGTCAGCGAGGCGAGGGTGCACTGCCGCTTGCGCGGGTCGTGCCACAGCCGCCGCTTCTCGACGAAGGAGCGCACGGTCCAGATGGGCAGCTGGTGGCTGACGCACACCGCCTCGTGGCCGCGCGCCGCGTCCTTCGCCGCGTCGAGCGCGCCCATCATGCGGACGACCTGCTCGACGTAGGGCTCGCCCCAGGACGGCTTGAACGGGTTGACGAGGTGCTTCCAGTTGTCCGGGTTCTTCAGCGCGCCGTCGCCGACGCCGAAGGTCTTGCCCTGGAAGACGTTGCCCGCCTCGATGAGACGGTCGTCACTGTCCAGGTCGAGGCCGTGCGCCTTCGCGATCGGCGTCGCCGTCTCCTGCGCCCGCTCCAGCGGGGAGGCGACGACGTGCGTGATGTCGCGCGCGGACAGGTGCTCGGCGACCCGGTCGGCCATCTGCCGGCCCAGCTCGGAGAGGTGGTAGTCGGGCAGCCGCCCGTACAGGATCCCCTCCGGGTTGTGCACCTCGCCGTGGCGCATGAGGTGGACGACGGTGATGTCGCTGTCGCTCTTGGGGGTGCTCATGCGGTGGCCTCCGCTGCCGCGCGGGCGGCGGCCGGGAGCGCGGCGGCGATGCGCTCGACCGCCCGCTCGTCGTGGGCGGTCGAGACGAACCAGGACTCGAACGCGGACGGCGGCAGGTACACGCCCTGCTCCAGCATCGAGTGGAAGAACGGGGTGAAGCGGAAGGACTCCTGGCCCTTCGCGTCGTCGTAGTTCCGCACCTCGCCGTCCGTGAAGAACACGGAGAACATGTTGGACGCGTTCTGCACCCGGTGGGCGACGCCCTCCTTGGTGAGCGCGTCCGAGACGAGCGTACGGAGCTGCTCGCTCACCGCGTCGACCGTGGCGTACGCGGCGTCGTCCAGCAGCCGGAGCTGGGCGAGACCGGCGGCGGTCGCGATCGGGTTACCGGACAGGGTGCCCGCCTGGTAGACCGGGCCCGCCGGGGCGAGGTGGGCCATGACGTCGGCGCGGCCGCCGAACGCCGCGGCGGGGAAGCCGCCGCCCATCACCTTGCCGAACGTCATCAGGTCCGGGACGACGCCGTCGACGCCGAACCAGCCGGCCTTCGACGTGCGGAAGCCGGTCATGACCTCGTCGGAGATGTACAGCGCGCCGTTCTCCCGGCACGCCTCCTTCAGCCCGGCGTTGAAGCCGTCGCGCGGCGGCACGACGCCCATGTTGCCGGGCGAGGCCTCGGTGATGACGCAGGCGATCTCGCCGGGGTGCGCGGCGAACGCGGCCCGCACCGCCTCGATGTCGTTGTACGGCAGGACGATCGTGTCGCCGGCCTGGGCGCCGGTGACGCCGGGGGTGTCGGGGAGGCCGAAGGTCGCAACCCCGGAGCCGGCCGCGGCGAGCAGCGCGTCGACGTGCCCGTGGTAGCAGCCGGCGAACTTGATCACCTTGGCGCGGCCGGTGAAGCCGCGGGCCAGCCGGATCGCCGACATGGTCGCCTCGGTGCCGGAGGACACGAGACGCACCTGCTCGACGGGCTCGATCCGCGCGACGATCTCCTCGGCGAGCGCGACCTCGCCCTCACCGGGCGTGCCGAAGGAGGTGCCGCGCGCGACGGCCTCCTGCACGGCCGCGATGACCTCGGGGTGTGAATGGCCGAGGATCATCGGCCCCCACGAGCACACGAGGTCGACGTACTCGCGGCCGTCGGCGTCCGTCAGATACGGACCGGTACCGGACACCATGAAACGGGGCGTACCGCCCACGGCTCGGAACGCGCGCACCGGAGAGTTCACGCCACCGGGCGTGACGACGGACGCACGGTCGAAGAGCCCCTGCGAAACGGGTGCCTCATAGGGATAGGGGGTGTTGTTCGCCTCTGCCATGCCTCTCAGCGTACGGCCCGTGTCCGCGGTCCCCTCCGCGCGGACCCGTGGCGGCCTAGACTCGCACTGTCAGAACTCTGTACGGCATCTGTCCGGGTGGTGGGGGCCTCGCTCGCGCAGTTGTTCCGTCGGCACGTTTCGGCGGGTGACCGTGGGGGAGGTCACTGACACGATGATCGGGTTGCGCGTCGGCGGTCGCGCGGCCTAGAAAAGGGCCCTGGCGCCCTGAGAACAGCAGTCGGGTGGAGATATGCATCGCGGTGGCGGCGGACTGGGCGAGGGGACCGACGACCTGGGCCCCCGGCGTGCCCGGAGGGGAAAGCACCGACGCGACGACCGCGGGGAGCCATTGGTGGGGAGCGGAAGCGGGAATGGTGGCCGGGTGGGGGTGACGTACAAATACTTCGGCGCGCCCGACGGCGCCACGGCGGCCCGTGTCCCGATCTCCATGCGTCCCGAGGAGCTCGGCGGTGACGAGCTCGGCATGGGCGGCATGTTCACCAAGATCAAGCCGGAGACGATGGCCGCGATGGTCCTCACCGGCATCGAGGGCATACCCCTGCACAAGGTCCCGCCGCTGGAGCTGGTCGTGCTCCACCCCGACTACGCGGTGGTGAAGCTGCCGATGACGGTCGTCGACCCGCTGCGCGGGGTGGGCGAGGAGGCCGTCGGCGCGGCGGCGTTCATCTGGTCCACGGTCCCCGACCGGGGCGGCCCGCGCGACGCGTTCAACGTGTACCAACTCCTGCACGAATGGCAGGACTTCAGCCACCGCCTGCACGACGCCGGGCATCAGGCGTACTGCCTGGTGTGGCCGTGAGCGAGCGGAGCGCCGAGACCGGGGCTCTGCTGTCCGTCCTGGCCGGCCAGCGCCGCCATGTGCTCGGCATCATCGACGGCCTCGACGACGAGGCGCTGCGCAAGCCCGTCCTGCCCTCCGGCTGGTCCTGCCTCGGCCTGGTCCGGCACCTGTCCCTCGACGTGGAGCGGTTCTGGTTCCAGGCCGTCTTCCTCGGCGAGCCGGACGTCATCGCCTCCCTCGACGCCACCGACGCCTGGCAGGTGGCGCCCGGCACCCCGACCGCCGAGGTGCTCGACGCCTACCGCGCCCACACCGCCCGCGCGGACGCGATCGCCCGCGCCGCCGCCCCGGACGACCCGCTCGCCTGGTGGCCGCGCGAGCTGTTCGGCGAGCCGCACCTGCACACGCTGCGCGACCTCCTGCTGCACGTCATCACGGAGACGGCGTGCCACGCGGGCCATCTCGACGCGGCCCGCGAGCTCCTCGACGGGCGCCGCTGGCTGGTCCTGACCTGAGCCTTCCCGTCACAGCCGCGGCGGACCCGCTTCGATGCGGCGGAGCACGGCCTCGTACGAGTCGATGAACCCGCCCTCCTGGAGCTGGCGTTCGTCCCACCAGGTGGCGCCCGCGTCGGCGAGCGGGCCGATGACGTCGAGGGCGGCGGCCCGGTCGCCGGAGGTGAGGCCGCCGACGACGATCTCGAAGTCCGTCCCCGGCGCCTCCCGGTGCTCCTTCACGTACGCGACGACGTCCGCGAGCTGGTCCGGACGCGGCGGCACGCCGTGCAGGGCGTCGGCGAAGAGCGGGGCGGCGCCGTCCCAGCGGGCCGCGCGGCGCATCGGGCGGCGGTTGGGCCAGAAGCCGCCGATCCAGACGGGCGGGCGGGGCCGCTGCACGGTGGCGGGCAGGAGCTGGGTGTCGTGCACGCGGTAGTGGGCGCCGGAGTGGTCGACGTCGTCGCCGGACCAGTAGCGGGTCAGCAACTCAAGCCCCTCGTCGAGGCGTTCGGCGTGCACGGTGCGGTCGACGGTGTCGCCGAAGCTGCCGTACTCGTCGTCGGCGGGTCCGCCGAGCCCCGCCCCGAAGACGACACGCCCGCCGCTGAGCGCGTCCAGGGTGGCGACCTGCCGGGCCAGCTGCTCGGGGCGGTACCGGGGCACGGCCGTAACCAGGGTGCCGAGCCGGATCCGGGAGGTGGCGAGGGCCGCGGCGGTGAGCAGCATCCACGGATCGCCGAAGGGCTTGCCGCGCTGCACCCGCTTGTCGTGGACCACGTGGTCCCAGATCAACAGACCGTCCCACCCTGCCTGTTCGGCCGCGACGGCGGTCCTCGCGACGGTGCGGGCGTCGGCGAAGTCGCCGAAGTTGGGGATGTTCAGGGAGAAGCGCATGCCCGCATGGTGGCGGGCGGAGCACCGGCGCGGCCAGTGAATTGCCGGACGGGGTCAAGCGTCCCGCCCCTCGGCCCTGATGCCCTTCACCACGAAGCCGATCACCGCTCCCCCGCCGTCCCGCCGCGCGGCGAACGGCACCCCGCCGTGGGCCGCCGCGACCTCCCGCACGATCGACAGGCCGAGCCCCGAGCCGGGCAGGCTGCGCGCGGCGGGGGCGCGGTAGAAGCGGTCGAAGACGCGGTCCGTGTCCGTGTCGGCGATGCCGGGGCCCCGGTCGAGGACCTCCACGCGCACCCCGCTGCCGACGCCCGACAGCCGGGTGACCACGATCTCGATGGGGGCGGTGCCGCCGGTGTCGAACTTGGCGGCGTTCTCCACCAGGTTGGACAGGGCGCGCTGCAACTGGGCCGGGCGGCCCGTGATCGTCGTGTCGCCGCCCGCCGGGCCGTCCACCCGGACGGTGATCATGCGGCCGGTGCGGCGCCGGGTCAGCGTCGCGACGTCCTCGGCGGTCTCCGCGAGCGCGACCGCGACGACCGGCTCGTCGTCCTCCTTGCCGGCCGCCAGCTCCACCAGCTCATTGACGAGGTCGGTGAGTTCGCGGGACTCCTGGGCCAGGTCGGCGACGAGTTCCCGGCGGGCGGCGGGCGGCAGTTCACCGATCCGGTGCAGCAGCGAGATGTTCGTCCGCAGCGAGGTCAGCGGAGTGCGCAGCTCGTGGCCCGCGTCCTGCACCAGTCGGCGCTGGTCCTCCACCGAGCGGGCGAGGCGGCCCAGCATCCGGTCGAAGGAGCGGCCGAGGCTGCCGACCTCGTCGCCGCCGGTGACCGGGACCGCGACGTCGAACCGGCCGGTCGACGCCACGTCCTCGGCGGTCTGCGCGAGCCGGATCAGCCGGGACGTGACCCGGCGCGCCAGCCACCAGCCGAACAGGCCCGCCGCGACGACGACCAGGGCGGCGTACAGCAGGGTGCGCCGCTGCAACTCGGTCAGCAGGTCCTCGGTGTCGCTGAACTCCTGGGCGACCTGCACCGCGCCGCGCCCGCCGCCGAGCGACACGGTCGCCAGGCGGTACTCGTCGCCCTCGATCTGCACCGCGTTGTCCTCGGAGAGGCTGCCCGCCGCCCGCGCGTCGGCGATCCGCCGGTCGTCGGCCTCGACCGGGAGGCGCGGGTTGCCCCGGTCGACGACGGTGCCGCCCGGGCCGAGGACCTGGATGTCGGTGCCGACCGGGCGGGTCAGATCGTCGCGCGGGCCGTCGTGGTCCGGGTCGCCGGAGCTGAAGTCGTCGGGGGTGAGGGTCTGCTGCCGCACCTGCTGGCGCAGATCGTGGACGACCTCGTCGAAGACGGCCTCCTGGTCGACGCGGACCAGACGGGCCGCCGAGTCGTAGGAGAGGAAGCCGACGAGCGCCGTCACGCCCGCGGCGACCGCCGCGAAGGACAGCGCCAGCTTGGTGCGCAGGCTGCGGGACGCGGGGCTCACCCTCAGCCCTCCCTCAACACGTAGCCCACTCCCCTGACCGTATGGATGAGCGGAACGGCCTCCGGCTCGTCCACCTTGCGTCTCAGGTAGCCGACGTAGACCGCGAGGTTCTTCGAGCCGGGCCCGAAGTCGTAGCCCCAGATGCGGTCGTAGATCGTGGCGTGGTCGAGGACGATGCCGCTGTTGCGGGCCAGCAGCTCCAAGAGGTCGAACTCGGTCCTGGTGAGCTCCAGCTCGCGGGCGCCGCGCCAGGCGCGCCGGGCGGCCGGGTCGATGCGCAGATCGGCTGCGGTCACCTGCCGGCCGTCGTCGCAGAGTTCCTCGGGCACCGGCGCGGCGCGGCGCAGCAGGGCGCGCAGCCGGGCGAAGACCTCCTCCACGTCGAAGGGCTTCACCACGTAGTCGTCGGCACCCGCGTCGAGGCCCGCGATCCGGTCCGGGGTCTCGACCAGCGCGGTCAGCATCAGGATCGGGGTGCGGTCGCCCTCGGCGCGCAGCACCCGGCAGACCTGGAGGCCGTCGATGCCCGGCATCATCACGTCCAGGACGAGGATGTCGGGCCGGGAGCGGTGGGCCGCGGCGAGCGCCTCGACGCCGTCGGCGACGGCCGTGACCACATAGCCCTCCAGCGCCAGGGCGCGTTCCAGGGCGTTGCGGATCGGCCGGTCGTCCTCGGCGAGCAGCACGGTCGGAGCGGGGGCCGGAGTGAGCGGAGCGGTGTGCGACACCCCGCCAGTGTGCCCCCGCGCCGGGTGCGCATCCCCTGATCAGCCGTCCGCCAAAGGGCTTCTTACTCGCCTCTCACCCCCACCGGACGGGCGGCTTACCTGATCCGGCCAGGCTCCCTTCCGGACATTGGGGGCAAGCCGGGGAAGGCACTACGCATGAAGATCGTGTTCCTGCTGCACAACGTGTACGCCATCGGCGGCACGGTGCGCACGACGCTCAACCTCGCCGCCGCGCTCATCGAGCACGGCGGCCACGAGGTGGAGATCGTGTCGATGTCCCGGCACCGGGAGACGCCGCGCTTCCCGGTCGACCCGCGGATCGGGCTCGTCCCGCTCGTGGACGGCCGCGACGGCAGCGCCGACAGCGCCCTGCCCGCGTACGGCGAGCCCGCCCGGGACTTCCCGGCCGCCGAGAAACGCCACAAGCAGTACACGCTCCTGCACGACCGGCGGGTGCGCGCGTACCTGGAGGAGCGGTGCGACGCCGACGTCGTCATCGGCACCCGCCCCGGCATCAACGTCTATCTCGCGAAGTGGGGCCCGAAGCGGGCGCTGCGGATCGCGCAGGAGCACCTGCGGCACGACGCGCACACCAAGAAGCTGCGGTCGGTGCTGGCCCGCTACTACCGGCGGCTCGACGCGCTGGTGACCGTCACCGAGGAGGACGCGGCGGTCTACCGCTCGCGGATGCGTCTGCCGGGAGTACGGGTGCTGGCCGTGCCGAACATCGTGCCGCCCCCGGCCGTCGCCCCGTCGGACGGCACCTCGAAGGTCATCGCGGCGGCCGGGCGGCTCGCCCCGGGCAAGCGCTACGACCTGCTCCTGGAGGCGTTCACCGCGGTGGCGGCGAAGGAGCCCGGCTGGGAGCTGCGGATCTACGGCGGCGGCGGGCAGGAGGAACGGCTGCGGGACCTGGTGGCCGGGCTCGGGCTGACCGGCCGGGCCCGGCTGATGGGCGCCGTGTCACCGATCGAGCCGGAGTTCGCCCGGGCCTCGCTCGTGGTGAGCGCCTCCGACGCGGAGTCGTTCGGGATGACCCTCGTGGAGGCGATGCGCTGCGGGGTCCCGGTGGTGAGCACCGACGCCCCGCTCGGGCCCGGCGAGATCATCACGGACGGCCACGACGGACGTCTGGTGCCGGTCGGTGACGCCCGGGCGCTGGCCGAGGCGATGGTCGACCTGATCGAGGACGACACGCTCCGCAAGGCGATGGGCACCGCCGCGCTGGAATCCGCGCACCGCTACGACCCGGAGCCGATCGTCGCCCGTTATGGCTTGCTTTTCACCCAACTCGGAGCGACGCGACGGCGTCGTGCAGGGCAACGGCTGCGCGGCCGGGCCGTCAACTGGGCGCGCAGAAAAGCCCGTTCGGTACGCGGGACACGCACCCGCAGCCACGCCGGACAAGAGGGGACACGTCATGAAGGCCGAGGTCACCGGGCCGGGGGCGCTGCCGCACGCCCCCGGACACCGTAGGGGAACGATGCCCACGCCTCCGACGCACGACCACACCGCACCGCCCGCCCACACGCCCGTCCCGGCGGGGTTCTCGACCCCCGTTCCCCGGTGGCGACGGGTCCCCGCGGGACGGAGGACAGGCCGACAGAGTCGGTGGCGGTCCGTCCTCCGTCCCGCACTCGCGCCCGCCGGGGCCCTCGCTCTCGCCGCCGCGGGCCCCGTGTCCACGGCGGCGTCGGCACCACCGCGCACCCGGCCCGGGGTACGCCGTTCCCGTGAGCGGCGTACCCCGGGCCCCGACATCTGGCTCACGGCCGTCGCCGCACTGTACGCAGTCGCTCAACTCACCCTTGTCGTCACCCAGTTGGGCCACGGCCTCGGTTGGGACGAGTCCGTCTACGTCTCCCAGTACGACCCGCGCGATCCGGCCGCGTTCTTCAGCGCGCCGCGCTCGCGCGGCACCAGCCTGCTCACGGCGCCGTTCGTCGCCGCCGGCGCCGGACCGCTCGCCCTGCGCGCCGTGCTCGCCGTCCTGTCCGCCGTCACGCTCTACGCCGCGTTCCGCGTCTGGCGCCCGCTGATCGGCGCCCGCACCACCGCGTTCGCCGCGCTGCTCTTCGGCAGCCTGTGGATCAGCGTGCTGTCCGGGGCGATGGCCATGCCCAACCTGTGGGTGGCGTTCGGCGCGGTCGGCGCGGTGGGCTGGTTCCTGCGCGGCGGCACCTGGCAACTGGGCCTGTGCGTCGCGGCGGTGGCCCTGTTCCGGGCGCCCGACGCGGTGTGGCTGGTGCTGCCGCTCGCCGCGTACGCGCTCTTCGTACGGGACCGCAGGCGCGCCCTGCCGTGGCTGGCCGCGGGCCTCGCGGCCGGGCTCGCCCAGTGGGTCGTCGAGGCGTATCTGCGCTGGGGCGGGGTGCTGGAGAGGCTGCACGTGTCCAGCGCCACCGAGGGCGACATGGGCCTGCACCCGAACTTCGGCACGGCCTGGCGCGCGGTGAACGGCCCGCTGCTGTGCCGCCCCTGCACGGCGGGTGCCCCCGACCAGCCCGGACTCGCCCTGTGGTGGCTGGCGCTGCCGCTGCTCACGGTGGCGGCGGTCGTGGTGGCCCGGCGCGACAAACGGCTCGCGCCGACCGTCCTGCCGGTGGTCTGCGCGGCGGCCCTGAGCACGTCGTACCTGCTGCTCATCGGCTACTCCGCGCCGCGCTTCCTGCTCCCGTCCTACGCGCTGCTCGCGCTGCCCGTCGCGGTACTCCTGCGGCGCCTGAGGCGCCACAGGGCCCTGGCGGTCGCCGCGGTCGTCCTCATGGCGCTGCAGATCACGTCCCAGTACGTGGTGCTGCACCGGGTGGTCGCCTCCACCGCGGCGACCGACGCCCGCTACGTCGCCGCCGCGCACGGACTGCGCACCCTGGGTCTCACCCCGCCCTGCCTGGTCACCGGCCCGCGCGCGCTGCCCATCGGCTACGCGGCGGGCTGCGCCTCCGCGCAGATCCAGGGCAACAACACCTCCACGACCCGCGCGGAACTGCTGCGCCGGGCGGCGCGGGTCCCCACGGCGCTGCTCACCCGCCGCGGCGAACAGCCACCGCGCTTCGCCCGGCACTGGACCCCGTACGTCCTGCCCGACACCCACGGCTGGACCGCGTGGAAGGCACCGCAGCCGGCCGCGCTCCGGCTAGTCGGCCGGCCTTAGGGCCGCGAGACGCTGCTCGAAGGGGACCACCTGGAAGCCGTCCGCCGGGTCGACCGAGGTGATCGCGCCGTGCAGTGAGCGCGGCGCGATCGCCGCGGCGGTGTCGACGTCGGGGGCGGCGTCGGCGACCGCGGGGCCCATGAAGCGGGCCAGCTCGCCGCCCGCTCGGGTGATCCGGGCGGCGAGCCCCTCCTCGCCCCAGTCCTCCGACGCCGCGTACACGGCGGTCGGCAGGACGAGGGCGCGCAGGTAGGTGAAGAGCGGACGCAGCGCGTGCTCGGTCACCAGCGAGTGCCGGGCGGTGCCGCCGGTCGCGGCGACCAGCACGGGCTTGCCGGTCAGCGCGTCCTTGTCGATGACGTCGAAGAACGACTTGAACAGTCCGCTGTACGAGGCCGCGAACACCGGCGTCACGGCGATCAGGCCGTCCGCGGCCGCCACCGCGTCGAGCGCGGCGGCGAGCCGGGCCGGCGGGAAGCCGGTGACGAAGTGCCGGGCGATCTCGGTGGCGAGGTCGCGCAGTTCGACGACCTCCACCTCCGCGTCCACCTGATTCAGGGTCGCCGCCGTGAGCCGGTCGGCGAGCAGCCGGGTGGACGAGGGGGAACTCAGTCCCGCGGACACGACGACGAGCTTCATGCGCTCTTGGCCTCCTTGTTCTCAGCAGCGGCCCGCTCCGCGACGCGCGCGGCGTGGGTGGGCGCGTCCGGCACGTTCGCCGGGCGCCGGTTGGCGAACTCCTTGCGCAGCACCGGCACGACCTCCTCGCCGAGCAGGTCGAGCTGCTCCAGGACCGTCTTGAGCGGCAGGCCCGCGTGGTCCATCAGGAACAGCTGGCGCTGGTAGTCGCCGACGACGTCACGGAAGGACAGGGTCCGGTCGATGACCTCCTGCGGCGAGCCGACCGTCAGCGGCGTCTCGCGGGTGAACTCCTCCAGGGACGGGCCGTGGCCGTAGACCGGCGCGTTGTCGAAGTACGGGCGGAACTCGCGCACCGCGTCCTGCGAGTTCTTCCGCATGAAGACCTGGCCGCCGAGACCGACGATGGCCTGCTCGGGGGTGCCGTGCCCGTAGTGGGCGTAGCGCTGGCGGTACAGGTTCACCATCTGCTGGGTGTGGCTCGCGGGCCAGAAGATGTTGTTGTGGAAGAAGCCGTCGCCGTAGTACGCGGCCTGCTCGGCGATCTCCGGGGAGCGGATGGAGCCGTGCCAGACGAACGGCGCGACGCCGTCGAGCGGGCGGGGCGTGGAGGTGAACGACTGGAGCGGCGTGCGGAACTTGCCCTTCCAGGTCACGACGTCCTCGTCCCACAGGCGGCGAAGCAGGGCGTAGTTCTCGATGGCGAGGTCGATGCCGTCGCGGATGTCCTTGCCGAACCACGGGTAGACCGGCCCGGTGTTGCCGCGGCCCATCATCACGTCGACCCGGCCGTCCGCGACGTGCTGGAGCATCGCGAAGTCCTCGGCGATCTTCACCGGGTCGTTCGTGGTGATCAGGGTGGTGGAGGTGGACAGCACCAGCTTCTCGGTGCGGGCCGCGATGTAGCCGAGCATCGTCGTCGGGGACGACGGGACGAACGGCGGGTTGTGGTGCTCGCCGGTCGCGAAGACGTCGAGGCCGACCTCCTCCGCCTTGAGCGCGATGGCCAGCATCGCCTTGATCCGCTCGTGCTCGGTGGGGGCACGCCCGGTCGTCGGGTCGACCGTGACGTCGCCGACGGTGAAGATCCCGAACTGCATGGCTGCTCACCTTCCAGGTTGTTGATGGTTCAACTATACCCCTGGAACAGCGCCCCCTCGTCACTTATTTCCCCCGGCCGCTGTCAGTGCCCCGCCGTACGATCCGGACATGGAGCGCGACACCCGCGGGATCGTCGATCCGGACGCGCTGCTGACGCACGTCCGGTTCCGCCGCCACGAGCCCGCCCCCGGACTGCGCCCGTACGTGGAGAACTACTGGCTCATCGACTGGGACCTGACCGTCCCCTACGCCTCGCACATCGTGGCGCACCCCGCGGTGAACCTGACGTTCCAGTGGGACGAGGCGGACGGCCCGCCGTACGGGGAGCTCACCGGCGTCTGGGCGCCCGGCCTCTACACCCGCAAGATCGGCGGGCGCGGGCGGGTGTGCGGGGTGAAGTTCCGGCCCGGCATGTTCCGGACCTTCGCACCCGGCGAGCCGGTCTCCGCGTGGACCGGCCGGGTGCTGCCGTACGCGGACGTCTTCCCGGCGACCGATCCGGCCGCCGTGCTCACCCCCGCCGACGACCACGACCGGGCTGCCGCCCTCGACGCCTATCTGCTGCCCCTCGCCCCCGCCGTACCCGACCCACAGGCCGAACTGGCGCGCGGCCTCGTCGCCCGGATCCGCGCCGAGCGCACCGTGCACCGGGTCGCCGATCTGGCCCGCGAGGAGGGGCTTTCGGTGCGCTCGCTCCAGCGGCTCTTCGCCGCGTACGTCGGGGTCAGCCCCAAGTGGTGCGTGCTGCGCTATCGCATCCACGAGGCGGTGGAGGCCGCCGCGCGCCGCGACGCCGTCGACTGGGCCGCGCTCGCCGCCGATCTCGGCTACGCCGACCAGGCGCATCTCGTCCGGGACTTCACGGCGACAGTGGGGGTGTCTCCGACGGCTTACCCGGCGGGTTAGCGGGCCCGGGCCGTCATTCGTCTGCGGCCCGACGGGGGCTGGTCGCGCAGTTCCCCGCGCCCCTGAGGCATGCGCTGCGCGCAGCCTCCCCTGGACGAGCGGAGCTCGTTTCAGGGGCGCGGTTCCGGCCACCACACTTCGGGCAACTGGGTTCGCCCCTCATACGGCCCACGGTC
>NZ_JBEYYU010000035.1:0-96115 GCF_040645755.1 Streptomyces sp. NPDC046716 | reverse complement strand
GACGTCTCGATGGACTTCGCCTACGGCGAGTCCTTCACCGAGTCGAGCCCGGAGGCGTACGAGCGGCTGATCCTCGACGTCCTCCTGGGCGACTCGAACCTCTTCCCGCGCACGGAGGAGGTCGAGCTGTCCTGGAACATCCTCGACCCGATCGAGCAGTACTGGGACACGCACGGAAAGCCCGCGCAGTACCCGTCCGGCACGTGGGGGCCCGCCGAGGCGGACGAAATGCTCGCACGAGACGGACGGAGCTGGCGGCGCCCATGAAGATCGACCTGACGGACACCACCTCCAGCAAGATCAACAAAGCGCTTGTGCAGGGCCGCCGTGCCATCGGCACCCCGGCCGTCGGCATGGTGCTCACCCTCGTCATCGTCACCGACGAGGAGAACGCCTACGACGCCCTGAAGGCGGCCAACGAGGCCTCGCGCGAGCACCCCTCGCGCACCCTCGTCGTCATCAAGCGCGTCTCCCGCTCCCCGCGCGACCGCACGAAGTCGCGGCTCGACGCCGAGGTGCGGGTCGGCGCGGAGGCGGGCACCGGTGAGACCGTGATGCTCCGGCTGTACGGCGAGGTCGTGAACCACGCCCAGTCGGTCGTCCTCCCGCTGCTCCTGCCGGACGCGCCGACGGTCGTCTGGTGGCCCGTGGACGCCCCGCTGGACCCCGCGAACGACCCGCTGGGCGCCCTGGCCCAGCGCCGCGTCACGGACACGTACGCGGCCGAACAGCCGGTCCACGAGCTGGAGTCGCGCGCGGCGTCCTACTCCCCCGGCGACACCGACCTGTCCTGGACCCGGATCACGCCGTGGCGCTCCATGCTCGCGGCGGCCCTGGACCAGGTCACGACGGACGTCACGTCGGTGGAGGTCGAGGGCGAGGAGTTCAACCCGAGCTGCGAGCTGCTGGCCATGTGGCTCGCGGACCGGCTGGACGTCCCGGTCAAGCGCACGCTCTCGGCGGGCCCCGGCCTGACCGGCGTACGCCTCGACTCCACGCACGGCCCGATCGTCCTCGACCGGGCCGACGGCACGCTGGCCACGCTCTCCATCCAGGGGCAGCCGGACCGCGCGGTCGCGCTCAAGCGCCGTGAGACGTCCGAGCTGATCGCGGAGGAGCTGCGCCGGCTCGACCCGGACGACACGTACGCGGCCGCCCTGCGGTTCGGCGTGGACAGACTCGGCGAACCGGTGGACCAGCGGACGGCTCCCGCGGAGCCCGCGCCGGCCGAGGAGAAGGCCGAGGCGGAGGCGCGGCCCGCGCCCGTGAAGAAGGCCGTCGCGAAGAAGGCTCCCGCCAAGAAGACGGCGGCCAAGAAGACAGCAGCCAAGAAGGCCCCTGCCAAAAAGGCTCCGGCCAAGAAAGCGGCAAGCAAGTGAGTGCAGCACCCCAACTGGTCGTCCATCGCGACAAGGAGCTGATGGCGCAGGCGGCCGCGGCCCGGCTGATCACCAGGATCGTCGACGCCCAGGCGGCCCGCGGCAGCGCCTCCGTCGTCCTGACGGGCGGCCGCAACGGCAACGGTCTGCTGGCCGCGCTGAGTTCGTCCCCGGCCAGGAACGCGATCGACTGGGGCCGCCTCGACCTGTGGTGGGGCGACGAGCGGTTCCTGCCGGACGGCGACCCCGAGCGCAACTACACGCAGGCCAAGGAGGCGCTGCTCGACGCCGTTCCGCTCGACCCCGCGCGCGTGCACGCCATGCCCGCGTCGGACGGGCCGCACGGGGACGACGCGGACGCGGCCGCCGAGGCGTACGCGGCCGAGCTGGCCGCAGCGGCCGGGCCCGAGGACCACGGGGACGTCCCCACCTTCGACGTCCTCATGCTCGGCGTCGGCCCGGACACGCACGTCGCGTCGCTCTTCCCCGAGCTGCCGGCGGTCCGTGAGACGGAGCGCACGGTCGTCGGCGTGCACGGCGCCCCGAAGCCCCCTCCCACGCGCGTGTCGCTCACGCTTCCGGCGATCCGCGCCGCGCGCGAGGTGTGGCTGCTGGCGGCGGGCGAGGACAAGGCGGAGGCCGCGGCGATCGCCCTGTCGGGCGCGGGAGAGGTCCAGGCCCCGGCGGCGGGCGCCTACGGCCGCTCGCGCACGCTGTGGCTGCTGGACTCGGCCGCCGCGTCGCAGCTTCCTCCGGAGCTGTATCCGCCGGCGGTGTCCTGACCGCTGACGCACTCGGGCCCCGTACGGGCGCATGTGAACACATGTGCCGGTACGGGGCCCGACGCGTTCCGGGCGGGGCTCTCAGAAGCCGCGCACTTCCCAGCGGCCCTCCAGTTGGGCCAGCAACTCGCTCAGCCGTCCGGCAAGTTCGGCGCTCCGGTCCGGAGCGAGGCCCGCGAGCAGGGTGCGCTCGAAGGCCAGCTGCGCGGGCACCACGGCGTCGAGGACGTCCCGGCCCGGTCCGGTCAGGCGCACATGGGAGACCCGGCGGTCCCGGTCGTCGGTGTGCCGCTCGACGAGTCCGCGGTCGGTGAGCCCGCGCAGCCGCTTGGTGACGGCGGCGCCGGAGGAGAACGTCTCCCGGGCCAGCTCACCGGGGGTGAGATCGCCGCCGGTCCGGCGCAGCGCGCCCAGCAGGTCGAACTCGGCGCGGGACAGCTCGGCCTCGCGCAGGGCAGCGCTCTCCGCCTGCTGGAGGAGGGCGGCGCAGCGGTTGATCCGGCCGATCAGCTCCATGGGGCCCGTGTCCAGGTCCGGGTGGACACCGCGCCACTGCCGCACCACGGCTGCCATGACGTCGTCGGTCATGCCCGCTGCTCCCCGGCGCCGACCAGGGGTTCGTCGTGTACGAGGCCCTGCCGTCGTACCGTCGCGGCGAGCGCGCGGTGGGCCCGCTGCTCGGTGCGCATCAGCTGCTCCTCGGGCAGGGCGCGCTGCCACCATTCGCCGGCGGCGGTGTCGGCGGCGTCCCTCAGCTCCACCAGGCTGGCGGTGAGCCGGCGGCGGGCGACGGCCAGATCGGCGGCGGAGCCCGTGGGGACGGCCAGCGCGCTGTCGGCGCCCGTGGTGGCCCGCTCGGTGGCGAGGAGGGCCTGCTCCATCCGGCCGCCGATGCGCCGGTTGGTGATGAGGATGGCCGCGGCCAGGCCGACCACGACACCGGCGAGGGTGTCGAGGACACGGTCGGTGACGAGTTCCGTGACGGGCCGGACATGGGCGAACTCGGTGACCAGCAGCGCCATCGGCGTGACCGAGACGGAACCGAGCCAGTAGTTGCGGCTGATCAGCATCTCGTTGCAGAAGCTGAGGACGATGCACAGGACGGCCAGGACGACGACGCTGGTGCGGGCCAGCGGGACGAGCGCGACGAAGACCAGGACGCCCAGGACGTTGCCGAGCAGGCGCTGGAGCACGCGGTGCCAGGTGAGGGTGACGTTCGCCTGGTAGATCGCGCTGGCCGAGACGATCGCCCAGTACGGGTGGCCCACGCCGAGGGCCAGGCCCACGTATCCGGCGGCCGCGCAGCCGACGGCGCAGCGCGCCGCGATGGGCAGCACCGCCGAACCGGGCCGCAGAAGAAGCGACACGAGCCGCCGGCGGCCCTGCGCACGGCGTCCCGCGCGCTCGGCGTCGATGCCCAGCAGTTCGTCGCCGCTCCCGGCGGGCAGCTCCACCTCGGGCAGGGCGCCGCGGCCGCGTACCCGCTGGGCCCAGCCGAGCAGCTGGTCGCTGTCGCCTGCGCGGGGCGTGCCGACCAGGGCGGCCTCGGCGTGCAGCACGAGGTGTTCCAGGGTGCGCCGGGCCGGGGTGCGCTCACCGGCGGCCAGCAGGGACTGCCAGGCGCCCTGTACGGCCGCCGCGGCGGCATGCCGGGCTCGGGCACGCCGGGCGGTGTCGTCGGTCGCGAGATAGGCCGCCGAGGCCTCCAGGGCCCGCGCGGTGGCGCGCCGCTCGGGTCCCTCGCGCCGGATCAGGGCCGGGGCCAGCGCGACGAACGCGCCGACGATGCCCGCGCCGAAGGTCAGCAGGACGTGGAAGGGAACCTCGTGCAGTTCCTGCGGGGCGAACAGGGTGCCCGACACGACGAAGACGAGGATCACGTGGCCGGGCGGGCCGATGCGGGTGGCGTCGCAGACGGCCTTCTGCACGCCGGCGAGCACGGCGGCGATCGCGATCAGCGCGACGACGCTGTCGACGAGTGAGGCACAGACCAGCGCGACAGCCATGCTCGCGGTCATGCCGACGACGACCCAGGCGGTGGCCCGCACGCGCGCGCTGTAGGGCAGCTGATGTCCGTAGAGCGCGCAGAACGCACCGGCCATGGCGTACATCGCCAGCTCGCTGCGCCCCGCGATGAGCAGCGGCACAAGGACCAGGGCGGCGGCCACGGCGACGCTGGTCGCGGGCTTGAACCAGATGTCGGACGGCCGGTTGATACGGAGTACGCCGGTCAGCGGGAGTCTGCGGACGGGGGGCTGTCTGGTGGCGGACGCGGCATTACTCATACCAAAAGGTTAGCATGTGTTTTACCCGTAAAAGATTACGACAGGTGTTACTGCCGCTAGCGCCCCGCGAGCTGGTAGTCGGACCCGTCCTTCTCGCGTACGAGCAGACCGTCGATGACGCAGTAGCGGCGCAGCGCTGCGGTGTCGTCGTGAACGGTGCGCAGCGCCTCGTTGATCTCGCGCTCGCTGTAGGAGCGCTCCGCGTCGAAAAGGGTGTCCGTGAGGTGGACGAGAAGCTGGTGGCGGACGGCGGGGCGCACCGGGATCGCCGTCAGCCGGCCGCCGGCGAAGAAGCCGGTGAGGTGGCGCGGCACCCCCGTGGCCGGCTCGGGCGTCCTGGCCCGCCGGAACACCTCGGGCCCGGCGCGCAGCGACCCGGCGGCGTCGCGCTCGACGAGTCCGGCCGCGATCAGCTTGCCCAGATGTTTGCGGGCCACCGGGGAGTCGGCCTCGCGCGGCGGCAGGTCGTCGAGCACGATGCGCGCGTACAGCCTGAGCCGCTCGGGGTCGGCGAGCGCTGAGAACAACCGGTCCACGGGGGCCTCCGGGCGGGATGACGGACGGAAACCCGCAGTCTCGCCCGTCACCGGCCCCCGTGCATCCGATTAACGGCCTCGCAGCTCGCGGTACTTGGCCACGAGCGCCTTGGTCGACCCGTCGAGCCCGGGCACGTCCGCGCCGTCCGTCAGGGCGGGCTCGACGCGCTTGGCGAGGACCTTGCCGAGTTCGACGCCCCACTGGTCGAAGGAGTCGATGTTCCACACGGCGCCCTGGACGAACACCTTGTGCTCGTAGAGGGCGACGAGCTGACCGAGTACCGAAGGAGTGAGCTTCTTCGACAGGATCGTCGTGGTCGGGTGGTTGCCCTTGAACGTCTTGTGGGGCACCAGCTCCTCGGCCACTCCCTCGGCGCGCACCTCGTCGGGCGTCTTGCCGAAGGCCAGTGCCTGCGTCTGCGCGAAGAAGTTGGCCATCAGCAGATCGTGCTGCTCGACGAGTCCCGGCAGCAGATCGGCGACCGGCTCGGCGAATCCGATGAAGTCCGCCGGGATCAGCTTCGTGCCCTGGTGGATCAACTGGTAGTACGCGTGCTGCCCGTTCGTGCCCGGCGTGCCCCAGACCACCGGGCCGGTCTGCCAGGCCACCTCGTCGCCGTTGCGCTGCACGTACTTGCCGTTCGACTCCATGTCGAGCTGCTGCAAGTAGGCCGTGAATTTCGACAGGTAGTGACTGTAGGGCAGAACGGCGTGCGACTGGGCGTCGTGGAAGTTGCCGTACCAGATGCCCAGGAGACCCATCAGCAGCGGCACATTGGACTCGGCGGGCGCGGTGCGGAAGTGCTCGTCGACGAGGTGGAACCCGTCGAGCATCTCGCGGAACGCGTCGGGGCCGATCGCGATCATCAGCGAGAGCCCGATCGCCGAGTCGTAGGAGTACCGCCCGCCGACCCAGTCCCAGAACTCGAACATGTTGGCCGTGTCGATGCCGAACTCGGCGACCTTCTCGGCGTTGGTCGACAGCGCCACGAAGTGCTTGGCGACGGCGTCCTGATCGGCCTTCAGTTCGGTGAGCAGCCAATTGCGGGCGGATGTCGCGTTGGTGATCGTCTCGATCGTCGTGAACGTCTTCGAGGCGATGATGAACAGCGTCTCCGCCGCGTCCAAGTCCCTTACGGCCTCATGGAGATCGGCGCCGTCCACGTTCGACACGAAGCGGACCGTGAGGTCGCGGTCGGTGAAGGAGCGCAGCACCTCGTAGGCCATGGCGGGCCCGAGGTCGGAGCCGCCGATGCCGATGTTGACGACGTTCTTGATGCGCTTGCCGGTGTGGCCGGTCCACTCGCCGGAGCGCACCTTGTCGGCGAACGCGCCCATCTTGTCGAGGACGGCGTGCACGGCAGGCACGACGTTCTCCCCGTCGACCTCCACCACGGCGTCGCGCGGGGCCCGCAGGGCGGTGTGCAGCACGGCCCGGTCCTCGGTCGTGTTGATCTTCTCGCCGCGGAACATGGCGTCGCGCAGCGCGAAGACCCCGGTCGCCTCGGCCAGCTCGCGCAGCAGCCGCAGCGTCTCGTCGGTGACCAGGTGCTTGGAGTAGTCGACGTGCAGATCGCCGACCTGCAGCACATAGCCGGAGCCGCGCGCGGGATCGGCCGCGAACACCTCACGGAGCTGTACGTCGCCCAGCTGTTCGCGGTGCTTGGCGAGCGCCTGCCACTCGGGGGTCCGGGTCAGCACTGCCTGCTTGTCGGACGCGTTCATCTCGACCTTCAGCCTTCTCTCGTACGCGCGTACGGGCGATGCCCCACTACTGCCACCCAACCTAGTTGATCAGGGTGAATCGGGCCTTTCGGCGCAACGAACACCCGGGCGCGTGAAAACCCGGGCACGCAGACGGGCCGGGCACCGTCCCTGGTGCCCGGCCCGGCCGGCAGATCAGATCTCGCCCCGCAGTTTCGCGAGCGCCTCGGCGAGGATGGCCTCGCCGTCGGCGTCACTGCGCCGCTCCCGTACGTACGCGAGGTGCGTCTTGTACGGCTCGGTGCGCGGCGGGTCCGGCGGATTGTCCCGGTCCTGCCCCGCCGGGAAGCCGCATCGCGGACAGTCCCAGGTCTCCGGCACCTGCGCGTCGGAGGCGAAGCTGGGCTGCGTCTGGTGTCCGTTCGAGCACCAGAAGGAGATGGCCAGGCGCGGCGCGGACTCGCCACGCTCGGCCTCGCCCATCGGCCCCGCCCCGACCCGACTTCCTCGGATCGCGTTGCCACTTGCCACGGTCGTAACTCCCTGCGTGATGGTGCCGCGAAGCGTGTCGGCGTCTCGCTTCGCCGCGGAGCGCCACAGTCTACGTAAGGCCCAACGCGCGTCCAGTGATTGGAGTTACCTCCCTCCACCTAGACGCAAGCCCCATGATAGGCCGCGCAGTTGAGCGCGTACCTCACATGGGGCCTTACGTGAAAATACGTGACCTGTGTGCAGTTGCGACGAGTCGCTGCGAAGATCAGTTGTTGATCTTCATGAGAATGCCGAGCACGACGATGCACGCGAACCAGAGCAGACCGATCACGACGGTGATCCGGTCCAGGTTGCGCTCGGCGACCGAGGAGCCACCGACGGAGGACTGCATGCCGCCACCGAACATGTCGGAGAGGCCGCCACCCTTTCCCTTGTGCATGAGCACCAGGAGCATCAGCAGCAGGCTGAAGACGATCAGGGCGATCGAGAACCCCATAACCACGGCTGGACCAACTTCCTCGGACTGAACTCGGACTGAAATCTGACGTGTCTAACGTGTCTGCCGTCAACGAACGACCAGGGCCGAGCAGTGTGCCGCTCGGCCCCGCAAGGGTACGACGTATCGTCGCCGGCGCATACTCACTGCTCGGCCGACAGGTCGGCTGTCTTCTTCGGCCTACTGCTCGCCGAAGCGGACGATCTTGACGAACTCGTCGGCGTCCAGCGCGGCGCCGCCGACCAGGGCACCGTCGATGTCGGCCTGGCCCATGATCTCCTTGACGTTGCCCGACTTGACCGAGCCGCCGTACTGGATGCGGATCTTCTCGGCGACGTCCTCGGAGTACAGCTCGGCCAGCTTGCCGCGGATGGCCTTGCAGACCTCCTGCGCGTCGTCGGCGCCGCACACCTTGCCGGTGCCGATGGCCCACACCGGCTCGTAGGCGATGACGATCGTCTCGGCCTGCTCGGCGGGGAGGTCCTTGAGGCCGCCCTCGACCTGCTCGAGCGTGTGGGAGACGTGGTTGCCCGCCTCGCGGACGTCCAGCTCCTCACCGACGCACAGGATCGGCGTGATGCCGTGCTTGTAGGCGGCCTTCACCTTGGCGTTGACGACCTCGTCGGTCTCGTTGTGGTACTGCCGGCGCTCGGAGTGGCCGATCGCGACGTACGTGCACTTGAGCTTGGCGAGCATCGGGCCCGAGATCTCACCGGTGTAGGCACCGGAGTCGTGCGCCGAGATGTCCTGGGCGCCGTACTTGATCTTGAGCTTGTCGCCGTCCACCAGCGTCTGCACGGAGCGCAGGTCGGTGAAGGGCGGCAGGACGGCGACCTCGACGGCTTCGTAGTCCTTGTCCGCGAGAGCGAAGGCGAGCTTCTGGACGTGGGCGATGGCCTCGAGGTGGTTGAGGTTCATCTTCCAGTTGCCCGCCATGATCGGCGTGCGGGTGCTCATAAAGGTCAGTCCTCCAGTGCGGCGAGACCGGGCAGCGTCTTGCCCTCGAGGTACTCGAGGGAGGCGCCGCCGCCGGTCGAGATGTGGCCGAATGCCTTCTCGTCGAAGCCCAGGGTACGGACCGCGGCGGCGGAGTCTCCGCCGCCCACCACGGTGAAGCCCGGGGAGTCGATGAGGGCCTGGGCGAGGTCCTTGGTGCCCTCGGCGTAGTCGGGGTGCTCGAAGACGCCCATCGGACCGTTCCAGAAGATGGTCTGCGCGTCGGCGAGCTTCGAGGCGTACAGCGTGCGGGACTCCGGACCGCTGTCCAGGCCCATCCGGTCGGCCGGAATGGCGTCCGCGGCGACGGTGGTGGGGTGGGACGGCGCCTTGGTCTTGAGGTCGGGGAACGCGGGCGCGACCACGACGTCCACCGGCAGCACGATCTCCACGCCGGTCTTCTCGGCGCGCTCCAGGTACTCGGTCACCGCCGGGATCTGGTCGTCCTGGACGAGCGAGGTACCGACCTCGTAGCCCTTGGCCTTGAGGAACGTGTACGCCATGCCGCCGCCGATGAGGAGACGGTCGGCCTTGCCGAGCAGCTCGTCGATGACGGCCAGCTTGTCGGAGACCTTGGCGCCGCCGAGCGCGACCGCGTAGGGGCGCTTGACGTCGTCGGTGAGCTTCTTCAGGACGCCGACCTCGGTGGCGATGAGGAAGCCGGCGTAGTGCGGGAGCCGCTTCGGCAGGTCGTACACCGAGGCGTGCTTGCGGTGCACCGCGCCGAAGCCGTCGCCCACGTAGACGTCGGCGAGGGCCGCGAGCTGATCGGCGAACTCGCCGCGCTCGGTGTCGTCCTTGCTCGTCTCCCCCGCGTTGAACCGCAGGTTCTCGATGACGGCGACCTGGCCCGGCTCCAGCCCGTTCACGGCGTCGTGGGCGGCGGGGCCGACGGTGTCCTGGGCGAAGGCGACCGGCTTGCCGAGCAGCTCGGCGAGGCGCTCGGCCGCGGGCAGCAGGGAGAACTGGGGGTCCGGGGCGCCCTTGGGGCGGCCCAGGTGGGAGGCGACGACGACCTTGGCGCCCGCCCCGGCCAGGGCCTCGACGGTCGGCAGGACGGCGCGGATGCGGCCGTCGTCGGTGATGAGGCCGTCGGCCAGCGGCACGTTGAGGTCGGCGCGGACGAACACCCGCTTGCCGTCGACCCCTTCGGCGAGAAGTTCCTCAATGGTCTTCATGAGTGGGCTCCTTGAAAGGACTGGTCGTACGAGGCTGAGAGGCTGACGTGCGAAGGGCCCGGACCGTCGCGCGGCGTCGCGCGGGTCCGGACCCTTCGCTCACATCTGAGTGCCTTGCTGCTCCAGAACCTTAGAGGTTCAGAGCTGGCCGCCGACGAAGACCGTGAGGTCGACGAGGCGGTTGGAGTAGCCCCACTCGTTGTCGTACCAGCCGAGGATCTTCACCGTCTTGCCCTCCTGGACCATGGTCAGGGAGGAGTCGAAGGTGCAGGACGCCGGGTCGCTCACGATGTCCGAGGACACGATCGGGTCCTCGGTGTAGAACAGGATGCCCTTGAGGGCGCCGTCGTCCGCGGCCTTCTTGAACGCGGCGTTGACCTCGTCCTTGGTGACCTCGCGCTGCAGGTCCACGACCAGGTCGGTGGCCGAACCGGTCGGGACCGGGACGCGCATCGCGATGCCGTCCAGCTTGCCCTTGAGCTGCGGCAGGACCAGAGCGGTGGCCTTGGCGGCACCGGTCGTGGTCGGAATGATGTTCTCGGCGGCGGCGCGGGCGCGACGCAGGTCCGAGTGCGGGAAGTCCAGGATGCGCTGGTCGTTCGTGTACGCGTGGACCGTCGTCATCAGGCCCTTGACGATGCCGAAGTTCTCGTCGAGAACCTTGGCCATCGGCGCCACACAGTTGGTGGTGCAGGACGCGTTCGAGATGACGTGGTGGTTCGCCGGGTCGTACTTCTCCTGGTTGACGCCCATCACGATCGTGATGTCCTCGTCCTTGGCCGGAGCCGAGATGAGAACCTTCTTGGCGCCACCGGCGATGTGCTTCTCAGCGTCGGCCTTCTTGGTGAAGATGCCGGTCGACTCGATGACGATGTCGACCCCCAGCTGCCCCCACGGGATGTCGGCGGGGTTGCGCTCGGACAGCACCTTGATGGTGTGGCCGTCGACGGTGATGGTGTCTTCGGTGTGCGACACCTCGGCCTTGAGGCGGCCCAGGATGGTGTCGTACTTCAGAAGATGCGCGGTGGTCGCGGTGTCACCCAGGTCGTTGACAGCCACGATCTCGATGTCCGCACCCTGCTCCAGCAGCGCGCGGAAGTAGTTACGACCGATGCGGCCAAAGCCGTTGATGCCTACGCGGATCGTCACGAACCGATCTCCTCGTTGGTACGCCGGGTTTCGACGCCGGCGAGATGTATTTGGGATGTCCCCGACCGCCTCCGACCCTACCTCCCATAAAGGCTTTGGGTGACATCGAGCGTCCGTACGCGGCACTCAACGGCCTGTACTCGTCAGTAACGTCGAGGCCACGGCTTATTTCATGGGTATTTCCCCGCCGATCCGGCTGATCAGTCGCTAATTGAGCGCGGGTCCTTTCCGATGAGCGCAATGGGGCCAGGGGTGCGGGGGCGCAGCCGTACGGGCGACACGGCCCACCGGCGGGCCGACCGTCGGCGACCGACGGCGGGTACACCGGAAGTTCACTTTCCGATTTCGGCCGCCGCACCGATCACCGGATAAATGCGCGCGGTAACGGGCCGCGCGATGTTTGAACGCCGGATGCCCTCCTGGACAGGGCCGTCTCCGCTAAGGCCGCCTATTGAGGCGATATCCCGTAGCCGACAGCGGTGGCCCCGATGACAAAAAGCCGGTGGCGGCACCCCGTCGGGGGTGCCGCCACCGGCTCGTCCGTCTGTCGGCGGGATCAGCCCGCCATGTTGTCCGCGAGGCTGTCCGCCAGGCCGTCCGCCATCTCGTCGGCCAGCTCCTCCGTCAGGTTCGACTCCGTGCTCGGGATGCCGAGGTCCTGCGCCCGCTTGTCCGCCATGGCCAGCAGGCGGCGGATCCGGCCGGCGACGGCGTCCTTGGTCAGCGGCGGGTCGGCGAGCGCGCCCAGCTCCTCCAGGGAGGCCTGCTTGTGCTCCATGCGCAGCCGCCCCGCGGCCGCCAGGTGCTCGGGCACCTCGTCGGCCAGGATCTCCAGGGCGCGCTGCACCCGGGCGCCCGCGGCGACCGCGGCGCGGGCCGAGCGGCGCAGGTTCGCGTCGTCGAAGTTCGCCAGGCGGTTGGCGGTGGCGCGGACCTCGCGGCGCATCCGCCGCTCCTCCCACGCGAGCACCGACTCATGGGCGCCCATCCGGGTGAGCAGCGCGCCGATCGCGTCGCCGTCGCGGACGACGACCCGGTCCACGCCGCGGACCTCGCGCGCCTTGGCGGCGATCGAGAGCCGCCGGGCGGCGCCGACCAGCGCGAGCGCGGCCTCCGGGCCCGGGCAGGTCACCTCCAGGGAGCTGGAGCGCCCCGGCTCGGTGAGCGAGCCGTGCGCGAGGAACGCGCCCCGCCAGGCCGCCTCCGCGTCGCAGGTGGCCCCCGAGACCACCTGCGGGGGCAGGCCGCGGATCGGACGGCCGCGGCCGTCCACGAGCCCCGTCTGGCGGGCCAGCTGGTCGCCGCCCGCGACGACCCGTACGACAAAACGCGAGCCGCGGCGCAGCCCGCCCGGTGCCATCACGATCAGCTCCGAGCTGTGCCCGAAGATCTCGAGAATGTCCCGCTTGAGCCGCCGGGCGGCCATCGCGGTGTCCAGCTCCGCCTCGATCACGATGCGCCCGCTCACCAGGTGAAGGCCGCCCGCGAACCGCAGGATCGCCGAGACCTCGGCCTTTCTGCAGCAGGTCCGGGTGACGGGAAGCCGGGAGATCTCATCCTTCACCGCTGCCGTCATCGCCATGGGCCGATCCTTCCATGCATCCGAAAAATACGGTCGTACGCGGCGGCCAACAGCTCCGGATCGTGCCTCGGAGTCCCGTCGGGCCTGGCCACCGGCGCCAGCTCGACCGCGGCACCGAATCGCTCCTTGGCGGCATCGATGAGTTCGTCGCGGTCGGGCACGGCGGCCTCGTCGGCCAGCACCACGTCCAGGGCGAGTTTAGGGGCGTGTCGTCCCAAAACCTCCAAATGACGCTGCGGGGAGAACCCATCGGTTTCTCCGGGTTGCGGAGCGAGGTTGAGCGAGAGGACCTTGCGGGCCTTCGTCTCGACGAGCGCGTCGAGCAGTTCGGGCACCAGGAGGTGCGGGATCACGGAGGAGAACCAGGAGCCCGGGCCCAGCACCACCCAGTCCGCGTCGAGCACCGCGGCGACCACCTCGGGAACGGCCGGCGGGTCGTGCGGCACCACGTGCACGGACTGGACCTCGCCCAGGGTGAGCGCGACGTTCGCCTGACCGCGGATGGTCCGGATGTCGTCCGGGCGCGTCGGATCGTCGCCCCTGACCTCGGCCTGCAGCTCCAGCGGCACCGCCGACATGGGCAGGACGCGCCCGTGCGCGCCCAGCAGCTTACCGACCAGGTCCAGGGCCTGGACGTGGTCGCCGAGCTGCTCCCACAGGGCGACGATCAGCAGATTGCCGACCGCGTGTCCGTTCATCTCGCCGGGCGACTGGAAGCGGTGCTGGATGACGCGGGCCCAGGTCTGGCCCCAGTCGTCGTCGCCGCACAGGGCCGCGAGGGCCTTGCGCAGGTCGCCGGGCGGCAGTACGCCCAGCTCGTCCCGCAGGCGCCCGCTGGAGCCGCCGTCGTCGGCGACCGTGACGACGGCCGTGAGGTCGCCCGTGATGCGGCGCAGCGCCGCGAGCGACGCCGACAGGCCCATGCCGCCGCCGAGCGCGACGACCTTGGGTGTCGCGCCCCTGCCGGGTGTCGCCGGTGAGCTTCTGCGGCGGATCCTGCTCGTGAGCCGCAGCGTACGTCCCGTCATTCCCGGCCCATGTCCCGGTGGACGACCACGGTCTCCACGCCCTGCGCGGCGAGGCGGGCGGCGAGCTTCTCCGAGGTGGCGACGGAGCGGTGCTTGCCGCCGGTGCAGCCGACGGCGATGGTCACGTACCGCTTGCCCTCGCGGCGGTAGCCGGCCGCGATCAACTGGAGCAGCTCGGTGTAGCGGTCGAGGAACTCCTTGGCGCCGGGCTGCGAGAAGACGTAGTTCGAGACCTCTTCGTTGAGACCGGTGAAGGGGCGCAGCTCGGGGACCCAGTGCGGGTTCGGCAGGAAGCGCATGTCGACGACGAGGTCGGCGTCGACGGGCAGCCCGTACTTGAAGCCGAACGACATGACGGTGGCCCGCAGCTCGGGCTCCTCCTCGCCCGCGAACTGGGCGTCCATCTTGGCGCGCAGCTCGTGCACGTTCAGGCTGGAGGTGTCGATGACGAGGTCGGCGTCGCCGCGCAGCTCGCGCAGGAGTTCACGCTCGGCGTCGATGCCGTCGACGATGCGGCCGTCGCCCTGCAGGGGGTGCGGGCGGCGCACCGACTCGAAGCGGCGCACCAGCGCCTCGTCGGAGGACTCCAGGAAGACGATGCGCCGGGTGACGTGCTTGGACTCCAGGTCGGCGAGGGATTCCCGGAGGTTGTCGAAGAAGCGGCGGCCGCGGACGTCGACGACGACCGCGATCCGTGCCACGTTGCCCTGGGAGCGGGCGCCGAGCTCCACCATGGTGGGGATCAGCGCCGGCGGCAGGTTGTCGACGACGAACCAGCCGAGGTCCTCCAGACATTTGGCGGCGGTGGAGCGGCCCGCGCCCGACATGCCCGAGATGATCACCAGCTCGGGGATGGCGGAGTCGGGGACGCCGGGGGCGTCGTGGGTGGTGCCTGTGCCGGTACTCACTGGTGCTCCATCGTCGGATTGCTGCCCGGTCGGCTGCTGCGGTGGTGCGGGGCTGTGCGCCGTACCGCTGGTGTCGCCGGTGTCGCTGCTCTCGTGGTCCTGCTCGGTCATGGCTCCTGCCCCCGTCGTTCTTCCGAGGCGCCCACGGGCTCCTCGGTGGTCCGCGCGTCCGTCGCGCGGTCCGTGGTGTGGTCCGTGACGTCGTCGTGGTCGTTCGCGACGTCGTCGTCTTCCATGATCTCTCCGGTGGCCGTGTTCACCGCGGGTGCCGCCGGTGCCGCCTGCGCGAAGGCGGCCACGATGGTCTCAGCGGTCTTGCGGCCTATGCCGGGAACCTCACAGATCTGGTCGATTGTGGCGGATCGCAGCCGCTTCACCGAACCGAAGTGCTTGACGAGGGCCTGTTTGCGGGCGTCACCGAGGCCCGGTACGTCGTCCAGCGGACCGGCCCTGAAGCGCTTGGCCCGCTTGGTGCGCTGGTAGGTGATCGCGAAACGGTGGGCCTCGTCGCGGACCCGCTGCAGAAGGTAGAGCCCCTCGCTGGTCCGGGGCAGCACCACCGGGTCGTCCTCGTCCGGCACCCAGACCTCTTCGAGGCGCTTGGCGAGGCCGCACACCGCGATGTCGTCGATGCCCAGCTCGTCGAGG
This sequence comes from Streptomyces sp. NPDC046716, assembly GCF_040645755.1. Taxonomy (NCBI): domain Bacteria; kingdom Bacillati; phylum Actinomycetota; class Actinomycetes; order Kitasatosporales; family Streptomycetaceae; genus Streptomyces; species Streptomyces sp. NPDC046716. The sequence continues at coordinate 80,952 of NZ_JBEYYU010000035.1, read as the reverse complement.
GCCCGCTTGGCGGCCGCGACCTGCGGCTGCCCGCCGTCCACCACCACGAGCTGGGGCGGATAGGCGAACTTCTTGGGCCGTCCGTCGTCCTCGGTGAGGCGCATCTCCTGCTCGGTCTCGTCGTCCAGCTCGGTGTCGGACCAGTCGGCCGACTTCTCCTGGGCGGCGAGATAGCGCCTGAAGCGGCGCGTGATCACTTCGTGCATGGAGCGGACGTCGTCCTGCCCCTCGAAGCCCTTGATCTGGAAGCGCCGGTACTCGCTCTTGCGGGCGAGTCCGTCCTCGAACACCACCATGGAGGCGACGACGTCGTCGCCCTGGAGGTGGGAGATGTCGTAGCACTCGATGCGCAGCGGCGCGCCGCCCAGGTCGAGGGCTTCGGCGATCTCCTCCAGGGCGCGGGAGCGGGTGGTCAGGTCGGAGGCGCGCTTGGTCTTGTGCAGGACCAGCGCCTGCTGCGCGTTCCTGTGCACCGTCTCCATGAGGGCCTTCTTGTCGCCGCGCTGCGGGATGCGCAGCGAGACGATCGAGCCACGGCGCTCGGTCAGCCAGGCCTGGATCGGCTCGACGGGCTCGGGCAGCGCGGGGACCAGAACCTCCTTGGGGACGGCGTCGCCGCTCTCCTCCCCGTAGAGCTGCTGGAGCGCGTGTTCGACCAGGTCACCGCTGGTGACGGCCTCGACCTTGTCGGTGACCCAGCCGCGCTGGCCGCGGACCCGTCCGCCGCGTACGTGGAAGATCTGGACCGCCGCTTCCAGTTCGTCCTCCGCGAGGGCGATGAGGTCGGCGTCGGTGGCGTCGGCGAGCACGACCGCGCTCTTCTCCATGGCCTTCTTCAGTGCCTCGATGTCGTCGCGCAGGCGCCCCGCCCGCTCGTACTCCATCTCCTCCGCCGAGGCCTGCATCTCCTTCTCCAGGCGGCGGATGTACGTCCCCGTGCGTCCGGCCATGAAGTCGCAGAACTCGTCGGCCAGTTCGCGGTGCTCGTCCGGGGTGACGCGGTCCACGCAGGGCGCCGAGCACTTGCCGATGTAGCCCAGGAGGCAGGGGCGGCCGGTCCTCGCCGCGTTCTTGAACACTCCGGCGGAGCAGGTGCGCACCGGGAAGACGCGCAGCAGAAGGTCGACGGTGTCGCGGATCGCCCAGGCGTGCGTGTAGGGGCCGAAATAGCGCACACCCTTCTTCTTCTGGCCGCGCATGACCTGGACGCGGGGAAATTCCTCGTTCATGGTCACCGCGAGGTACGGATAGCTCTTGTCGTCGCGGTACTTGACGTTGAACCGGGGGTCGTACTCCTTGATCCAGGAGTACTCCAGCTGCAGCGCCTCGACCTCCGTGGACACCACCGTCCACTCCACGGACGCCGCCGTGGTGACCATGGTGCGGGTGCGGGGGTGCAGGTTCGCCAGGTCCTGGAAGTAGTTCGCCAGGCGCTGGCGCAGACTCTTCGCCTTTCCGACGTAGATCACCCGGCGGTGTTCGTCGCGGAACCTGTACACCCCTGGGGAGTCGGGAATCTGTCCCGGCTTGGGGCGGTAGCTGGAGGGGTCGGCCATGTCAGACACCCTACTTCCGGGGTGTGACAGTTCGGGCCGCTCCGGCGTCGGACCGGCCGCGCACCGCGCCAGGTCAGCCCGTCCGGCAGAGGGAGCGAGCGGCCGCGGCCGTGCCGCTTGCGGCCCGGCACCAGTGTCTTCCACCGGGTCGGCGCGGTCGGCGGGCGCCTCTCGCGGCCGCACCGCCATGTCCGGTCACGGTGGCGGGGATCGGCCCTTGTCGGTGCCAGGTCAACACGCTTCAATGCCGGGTGACTTCGGGCGGTGAACGGCGTCGTACGGATGTGAGCGAACTCTGTACGCCGATCAGCCGCCCCCACTTCGACCGGCGCGAACGCCCCCGATACAGCGATGTGGATGTTCACATTCCGCTGGCGATGCGCTGAAGCAGGAGACCTCGATGCGACTGGGCGAACAGCACACAGAGGCGAAACGGCCTCCGGCACTGGAGGCGGCACTGCGCACCGGCCCGTTCCATGTCGCCCTGCGGGCCGCGATCGCCGCCCGGAGACTGCCGCTGCACCGGGTGCAGCACCATCTGTCCCGTCAGGGCATCAAGGTCGGCGTGACCAGCCTGAGTTACTGGCAGCAGGGTGCGCGAAGACCGCAGCGCGACGAGTCGATGCGGGCGGTGCGCGCCCTGGAGGAGATCCTCCAGCTGCCCGACGAGTCACTGATCCGGCTCCTGGGACGGGGCGAGAAGGCGGTCGCCGAGCAGCAGCCCGCGCCCCGCCCGTACCGTTCCCCGTCCACACCCTCCGGGGTGCTCCACCGGCTGCTGACCGAACTGGGGTCGCCCCTGGACGGCGGCCTGCACACCGTCGGGCACTTCGAACGAGTCCGGATCGGACCCCGCAGGGAACTGCTCGGCAGGGACTCGCAGCACATCGTGCGGGCTCATCGCGACGGGGTGGACCGCTATGTGGCCATCCACCACGGAGACCCGGGCTGCTCCCCCAGGGATGTGGCGGTGGAGGCCACGGAGAACTGTCGTACGGGACGGATGTGCTGGGACAGCGGCAGCGGCCTTCTGGTGGCCGAACTTCTCTTCGACACACGGCTGCGGACCGGTGACACCCATGTGTTCCGCTATGGGTTCGAGGACGGCACCGCGGGCGCGTCGACCGAGTACGTCCGCGGATTCAGCTGCGCCGGCGGGCAGTACGCGCTCCAGGTGCGGTTCGCCGACGAGACCCTGCCCGTGCGCTGCCACGGTTTCGCGCAGCGGTCGAAGGCGGCGCCGCGCGTCGGCCACCAGGAACTGGCGCTCAGTGATCGACACCGCTCGGTGCATCTGGTGGAGCAGCAGGTGCGGGTGGGGCTGCTGGGGATCGGCTGGGACTGGGATTAGGGGTGGTGGGGCGGCGCGGAGGTGCCGGTGAAGGGGTGGGCCGAGGGGCCGGGATGCGGGTGTTCGCGGCGCGGACCACTGCCAGGGATCCGAGGGGTCGCGGTGCGGACCACTGCCGGGGATCCGAGGGGTCGCGGCGCGGACTACTGCCGGGGGCCCGCGACGATCTTGCCGCCCTCGACCTTCACCGACAGCTCCTCCAGCGGTTCCGTCGCCGGGGACTGCAGCACCTTCCCGGTGGTGGCGTCGAACTTGCTGCCGTGGCAGTTGCAGGTCAGCTCGGTGCCCTTGAGCATGGCGATCGGGCACCCCGCGTGGGTGCAGATCGTGCTGAAGGCCTTGTAGTCGCCGCCCTCGGCCCGGCTGACCACGACGTGCTCGTCCTTGTAGAGCTTCGCGCCGCCTTCGGGGACCTCGTCGGCCTTGCCCAGGTCGACGGGGGCGGTGGGTGCTGCGGCCGCGCCCGAGTCGGTCCCGGTGGAGCACGCGGTCAGACCGATCCCGGCCGTTCCCGCCACGGCGACACCGCGCAGCGCGGTGCGGCGGGAGATGCGGGAGGGGGTTGTGCCGGGCATCGGGGCTCCACAGGTGTCGCTGGGCGGGGGGCAGCACGGCGACAGGCCGAGAACCGACCGGCCTCGAGGCTGACCAGAGGTGACACATCAGACGATACCGGCGGGGAAGAAGGCACTTCGCGGGGCCCCTGCGGAGGTTGTGGGAGCGCCGCCCGGTGCCGTCCCGATGTGCCCGCTTCGGCCAAGATCGTGCCCGGGTCGGGGACAGGTGGTGCCTCGCGGGCGGCCGACGCTCTAGCCTGCCGTCGGGCGGACCGCTTCACAGGGGGCGGTGTCGCTCGGGGATCGTCCGCGGTGTCGCGGCGCGGACCGTGATCACGGCGTCGCCCGGTCACCCCGGGGCCGTCGGACACCCGGCCGCAGCCCGCCCCAACCGAACCGCCCGTCCGCCGCCCGAAAGGACCCGCTGTGATCGTCGTCGCCGGAGAGGCCCTGATCGACCTCGTGCCGCTGGGGGCGAGCCCCGACGACGGCGCGGAGCGACATGCTCCCGGACTGCCCCCGCTCGCACCGCGGCTCGGCGGCGGCCCGTACAACACGGCCGTGGCGCTCGGCCGCCTCGGCTCTCCCGTCGCCTTCTGCTCGCGCCTGTCGCGGGACGGCTTCGGCGAGGCCCTGCTGACCGGTCTGCGCTCCGCCGGGGTCGACACCGCCCCCGTGCAGCGGGGCGACGAGCCGACGACGCTGGCGGTCACGTCCATCGGGCCCGACGGCTCGGCCGGCTACTCCTTCTACGCGGAGGGCACCGCCGATCGCCTCTTCTCGGTGCCGGACCGGCTTCCGGCGGGTACGCGCGCGGTGTCGTTCGGCACCTGCTCCCTGGTCCTGGAACCGGGCGCCGGCGCGTACGAGGAGCTGATGCGGACGGCCTCCGCCCAGGGCCTGTTCACCGCGCTCGACCCGAACATCCGGGCTGGGCTGATCCCTGACGCGGACGCCTACCGGGCCCGCTTCAAGAACTGGCTGCCCTCGACCACACTCCTCAAGCTCTCCGAGGAGGACGCGCAGTGGCTCGGCGGCACACCGGAGGAATGGCTGTCCGGCGGACCCGCCGCCGTGGTGCTCACGCGGGGCGGTGAGGGACTGACCGTCTACACGCGGGACGGCGGTGAGTACGCCGTCCCGGGCGAGCGGGTCGAGGTCGTCGACACCATCGGCGCGGGCGACACGGTCAACGCGGCGCTGCTGCACGGCCTTTCCCGGCAGGACGCCCTCTCCCCCGCCGCCGTCGACGGCCTGGACGGCGACGGCTGGACACGCCTGCTCCGGTTCGCGGGCCGCGCGGCGGCGATCACCTGCTCCCGCGCGGGCGCGGAGCCGCCGTACGGATCCGAGGTCGGAGAGATGTAGCGCCTGGGACGCGGCTGCGCCCCGTGGGCAGTTCCCACGGGGCGCAGCTTTTTCGCTGAGGGTGGCCCGACGCGCTCCGAGTGGTCACCCGGGGATCGGTCCTGCCCGTCTCGCCGGGCAGGACCGATCCGGGGCGTCAGGCCTTGCCGGCCCGGCCGGTCGCCTTCTTCGCCGCGGTCTTCTTCGCCGCGGTCTTCTTGGCCGCCGACTTGGCCGGCGCCGCCTTCTTGGCCACGGTCTTCGCGACCGTCGTCGTGGCTGTCGTCGCCTTCTTCGCCGGAGCCTTGCCCGCCGCCACCGTCTTCTTCGCGGTGGACTTGCGGGTGCGCGGCGCGGGCACCGGGGCGTCGCTGACCCGGTCGGCGCCGAGGATGTCGCGCAGGAACTTCCCGGTGTGGCTGGCGGGCTCCGCCGCGACCTCCTCCGGGGTGCCCTCGGCGACGACGATGCCGCCGCCGTTGCCCCCCTCGGGGCCCATGTCGACGACCCAGTCCGCCGTCTTGATGACGTCGAGGTTGTGCTCGATGACGATGACCGAGTTGCCCTTGTCGACGAGGCCCGACAGCACGGTGATCAGCTTGCTGATGTCCTCGAAGTGCAGACCCGTGGTCGGCTCGTCGAGCACATAGACCGTGCGTCCCGTGGAACGCTTCTGCAGCTCGCTGGCGAGCTTCACGCGCTGCGCCTCGCCGCCGGACAGGGTCGGCGCGGACTGGCCGAGCCGGACGTAGCCGAGACCCACGTCGTTCAGCGTCTTGAGGTGGCGGGCGATCCCGGGCACCGCCTCGAAGAAGCCCAGGGCCTCCTCGATCGGCATGTCCAGGACCTCGGCGATGGACTTGCCCTTGTAGTGGACGTCCAGCGTCTCGCGGTTGTACCGCGCACCGTGGCAGACCTCGCACGGGACGTACACGTCCGGCAGGAAGTTCATCTCGATCTTGATCGTGCCGTCGCCCGAGCAGTTCTCGCAGCGGCCGCCCTTGACGTTGAAGGAGAAACGTCCGGGGAGATAGCCGCGGACCTTCGCCTCGGTCGTCTCGGCGAACAGCTTGCGGACGTGGTCGAAGACGCCGGTGTACGTCGCCGGGTTCGACCGCGGTGTGCGGCCGATCGGTGACTGGTCGACGTGCACGACCTTGTCGACGAGGTCGTCGCCGTCCACGCGCGTGTGGCGGCCGGGGACCGAGCGTGCACCGTTCAGCTCGCGTGCCAGGTGCGTGTACAGGATGTCGTTGACCAGAGTCGACTTACCCGATCCGGAGACACCGGTGACAGCCGTGAGGACGCCCAGCGGGAAGGACACGTCGATGTCCCGCAGGTTGTTCTCCTTGGCGCCGTGCACCGTCAGCCGGCGGGCCGGGTCCACCGGGCGCCGGATGTCCGGGACGGGGATGGCCCTCTTGCCCGACAGGTACTGACCGGTCATCGACTCGGCGTTCTTCAGCAGCTCCTTCAACGGCCCGCTGTGCACGACCTTGCCGCCGTGCTCACCCGCGCCGGGGCCGATGTCGACGATCCAGTCGGCGACCTTGATGGTGTCCTCGTCGTGCTCGACCACGATGAGCGTGTTGCCCATGTCGCGCAGGCGGACCAGCGTCTCGATGAGCCGGTGGTTGTCGCGCTGGTGGAGGCCGATGGACGGCTCGTCCAGGACGTACAGGACACCGACGAGACCGGAACCGATCTGCGTGGCGAGGCGGATGCGCTGGGCCTCGCCGCCGGAGAGGGTGCCCGCCGCCCGGTTCAGCGACAGATAGTCGAGGCCCACGTCCACGAGGAACCGCAGCCGCTCGTTGACCTCCTTCAGGACGCGCTCGGCGATCTTCTTGTCGCGCGCGTTCAGCGTGAGCTTCCTCAGGAAGTCGGCGCAGTCGCTGATGGACATCGCCGAGACCTCGGCGATCGACTTGTCCATGACCGTGACGGCCAGCACGATCGGCTTGAGGCGCGTGCCCTCACAGGTGGGGCAGGGCACCTCGCGCATGTAGCCCTCGAAGCGCTCACGGCTCGTGTCCGACTCGGCCTCGCTGTGGCGACGCTTGACGAACGGAACGGCGCCTTCGAAGGGCGTCGTGTAGACGCGCTCGCGGCCGTACCGGTTGCGGTAGCGGACCTCGATCTGCGTCTTGTGGCCGTAGATCAGCGCCTTCCTCGCGCGCTGCGGCAGTCCGGCGAACGGGATGTCCGTACGGAAGCCGAGGGCGTCGGCGAGAGCTCCGATGAGACGGCCGAAGTAGTCCTTGGTGTGGCCGTGCGACCACGGGTGGATGGCGCCCTCGTCGAGCGACTTGTCCTCGTCGGGAACGATCAGGTCGGGGTCGACCTCCATGCGCGTGCCGATGCCCGAGCAGTCGGGGCAGGCGCCGAAGGGCGAGTTGAAGGAGAAGGAGCGCGGCTCCAGCTCCTCGAAGGACAGGTCGTCGTGCGGGCAGTACAGGTGCTCCGAGTACATGCGCTCGCGCTCGGGGTCGTCCTCCGGGAGGTCGACGAAGTCGAGCACGACCATGCCGCCGGACAGGCCGAGGGCGGTCTCCACGGAGTCGGTCAGGCGGCGCTTGGCGGACTCCTTCACCGTGAGGCGGTCGACGACCACCTCGATGGTGTGCTTCTCCTGCTTCTTCAGGGTCGGCGGCTCGGAGAGCTGGATCGTCTGGCCGTCCACGCGCGCGCGGGAGTAGCCCTTGGTCTGCAGGTCGCTGAAGAGGTCGACGAACTCGCCCTTGCGCTCGCGCACCAGCGGGGACAGGACCTGGAAGCGGCTGCCCTCGGGCAGCTCCAGGACCTTGTCGACGATGGCCTGCGGCGACTGGCGTGCGATGGGGCGGCCGCACTCGGGGCAGTGCGGCTTGCCGATGCGCGCGAAGAGCAGCCGCAGATAGTCGTAGACCTCGGTGATGGTGCCGACCGTGGAGCGCGGGTTGCGCGACGTCGACTTCTGGTCGATCGAGACGGCCGGTGACAGGCCCTCGATGAAGTCGACGTCCGGCTTGTCCATCTGGCCGAGGAACTGACGGGCGTACGAGGACAGCGACTCGACGTACCGGCGCTGGCCCTCGGCGAAGATCGTGTCGAACGCGAGCGAGGACTTGCCGGAGCCGGACAGACCGGTGAAGACGATGAGGGAGTCGCGCGGGAGGTCGAGCGAGACATTCCGGAGATTGTGCTCGCGCGCGCCACGCACGATGAGACGGTCGGCCACGCCGGTCCGCACCTTTCTAGAGAGAAGCGACAGGGGCGAAGGCCCCCGTCTCCCGAGGTCTGACTCTCGGAGACACCCCCGAGAGATCCCCGGAGAAGTCATGAGAAGGCTGTCCCTCGAAGAGTAGAGGGAGCCACTGACAACGCCGGTTGGTTTCCCTGCTTGCTAACAAACCAGGACCTTCAACCATGCCCGAAGTCGCACTCGACCATATAGCACGCGTATTCGATTTAGGCGCGTGCTCGGCCACCTTCACCCGAACGTGTGGCGCGACTATCGTCGGCGCCATGAGTGATCATGTGCGCGACCTGGAGTCTGTACGCGAAGCGACCGACCGGCTGCTCGCCGCGATCAGCACCCTGGACAACGCCGCCGTGGCCGAGCCGTCACGGCTTCCCGGCTGGAGCCGCGGCCATGTGCTCGCCCACCTCGCCCGGAACGCGGACGCTCTGGTGAACGTCCTCGCGGGTCGCCCCATGTACGCCGGCGCGGAGGTGCGCGACGCCGACATCGAGCGGGACGCTCCGCGTGGCCTGCGCGAGCAGATCGAGGACGTCCGCGCGAGCGCGGAGCGGTTCGGGCGAACCGGCGCCGAGGACGCGGACTGGGGGCGGACGGTCGAGCTCCGCAACGGCGTCACCGACAGCGCCTCCCGCGTCCCCTTCCGCCGGCTCGTCGAGGTGGAGCTGCACCACGTGGACCTCGGGATCGGTTACGACCTGGAGGACCTCCCCGAGGAGTTCACCTACCGCGAGATCGACTTCCTGGCCGAGCGTTTCGCCGGGCACCAGAAGGTGCCGTCCGTCGCGCTGGTCACGGACACCGGGCGCATGTGGAGCCGGGGCGCCGGTTTCGGCACGGGCAACTGGACCACGGGCGGCGGCGCGACCGGTTCGCCACTGTGCGTCACGGGCCGCCCGGCGGACCTCCTGGGCTGGCTCTGCGGCCGTCGCGCGGGCACCGCGCTCACCGTCGACGGGGGCCTGCTGCCGGATCTGCCGCCGCTATAGGCTGAGCCCATGACGTACAGCGGAACGGTGAAGGTCGGCGGCCCTGCGGACGTGCACGAGCTGCAGAGCCTGATGATCTCCAAGGTCGCGGTCGGGCCGATGGACAACAACGCCTATCTGCTGCGCTGCCGCGCGACCGACCAGCAGCTCCTCATCGACGCGGCGAACGAGCCGAAGACGCTCCTGCGCCTCATCGGTGACGACGGCATCGCGGCCGTCGTCACCACGCACCGGCACGGGGACCACTGGCAGGCCCTCTCCGAGGTCGTCGCGGCGACCGGCGCGCGCACGTTCGCCGGGCGCGACGACGTCGAGGGCATCCCGGTGGCGACGGACGTGTCCGTGGCCGACGGGGACACCATCGAGTTCGGCCGGATCTCCCTCACGGCGCGCCACCTGGTGGGCCACACGCCCGGCTCCATCGCGCTGGTCTACGACGACCCGCACGGCCACCCGCACGTCTTCACCGGCGACTGCCTCTTCCCGGGCGGCGTGGGCAATACCCGGAAGGACCCGCAGGCCTTCACCAGCCTCATCGACGACGTGGAGACGAAGATCTTCGCGCGGCTCCCGGACGAGACCTGGGTCTACCCGGGGCACGGGAACGACACCACCCTGGGGGCCGAGCGGCCGCATCTGCAGGAGTGGCGCGCCCGGGGCTGGTGACCCAAGAGGCCCGTACGGGGCGGGTGTTCACGAACCTGCAACACCGTTCCCACCATGCGGACAGTTGTCCGTCTGACCTCGACAGACGGGCCTGAGCGCTGCCAGTCTCCCGCCATGCCTCTCGACAATCGCGCCGTGCGTCTCGCTCTCTGCTCGACCGTGGTCCTCGCCGCGACGGCGGCCTGCGCCCCCGAATCCGAGAACTCAGGGAGCGCGGCCGGCGACAAGCCCGCGACCGCCTCCTCCTGCGCTCCCGGCAAGCTGTCCACGGTGGCCTCCGGGAAGCTCACCGTGGGCACGGACAAGCCCGCCTACGCGCCCTGGTTCCAGGACGACGACCCGGCCAACGGCAAGGGCTTCGAGTCGGCCGTCGCGTACGCCGTGGCGAAACAGCTCGGCTACCCGAAGTCTCAAGTGGCCTGGCAGACCGTGCCGTTCAACAGCTCCTTCGCGCCCGGCGTCAAGAAGTTCGACTTCGACATCAACCAGGTGTCGATCAGTGATGCGCGCAAGAAGGCCGTCGCGTTCTCGTCCGGCTACTACGACGTGCGGCAGGCCGTCGTGGCCCTGAAGTCCTCCAAGGCTGCCGGGGCGAAGACCGTGGCCGACCTCAAGGACGCGAAACTGGGCGCCCAGGTCGGCACCACCAGCCTGGACTTCATCAACGACCTGGTGAAGCCGGACCAGAAGCCCGCCGTCTATCAGAAGAACGACTTCGCCAAGTCCGCCCTGAAGAACGGCCAGGTGGACGCGATCGTCGTCGACCTGCCGACCGCCTTCTACATCACGGGCGCCGAGGTCACCGACGCCAAGGTGGTGGGCCAGTTCGACAACACCGGTGGCACACCGGAACAGTTCGGCCTCGTACTCGACAAGGAGAGCGACCTCACCGCGTGCGTGACGGGCGCCGTGGACTCCCTCCGCAAGGACGGCACGCTCGCCTCGCTGGAGAAGAAGTGGCTGTCCGAGGCCGTCGACGCTCCGGTGCTCAAATGACCGTCGCCGAACGGCCCGGCGCCGGTGAGGACGCCTACGTCCCCTCCGAGCGCCGCATCGCACGCGAGCGCCACAAGCGGGCCCGTACGCGGCGCGCGACCGCCGTCGCCGCGCTCAGCACCCTGGTGACCGGCGCCGTCCTGTTCCTCGTCGTCACCCGGTCCCCCGGCTGGGACCGCACGAAGGAGACCTTCTTCAGCGCGCACTACGCGCGCGTGGCGCTGCCCGACGTCCTGGAAGGCCTGTGGCTGAACGTACGCCTCCTGGTGGTGTGCGGGGCGTGCGTGCTCGTCCTCGGGATGCTGCTGGCCCTGGCGCGCACCGTGCGGGGTCCGGTGTTCTTCCCGCTGCGGGCTCTGGCCACGGCGTACACGGACTTCTTCCGTGGGCTGCCGCTCATCATCTGCCTGTTGCTCATCATCTTCGGTGTGCCCGCCCTGCGCCTCCAGGGAGTCACCACGGATCCCGTCCTCCTGGGCGGGGCCGCGCTGGTACTGACGTACTCGGCGTACGTCGCCGAGGTCTTCCGCGCCGGCATCGAGTCGGTGCACTCCTCGCAGCGGGCCGCCGCGCGCTCCCTGGGGCTCAGCAACCGTCAGACGCTGCGCTACGTGGTGCTGCCCCAGGCGGTGCGCCGCGTCGTGCCTCCCTTGTTGAACGACCTGGTGTCGCTGCAGAAGGACACCGGGCTCGTCTCCATCGGAGGTGCGGTGGACGCCGTGTACGCGGCACAGATCATCGCCGGCAAGGACTTCAACTACACGCCCTACGTGGTCGCGGGTCTCGTGTTCGTCGCACTCACCATTCCCATGACCCGCTTCACGGACTGGGTGACGGCCCGTATGGACCGCCGCCGGGCTCAAGGAGGCCTCGTATGACCGAGCCCGTGCTGCGGATGCGGTCCGTGCGCAAGACCTTCGGCGAGAGCGTCGTGCTGCGCGACGTGGACCTGGATGTCGCCTCGCACACGGTCACGGCCCTGATCGGCGCCTCCGGTTCGGGAAAGTCGACGCTGTTGCGCTGCGCCAACCTCCTGGAGGAGATCGACGACGGGGCGATCTGGCTGGACGGCGAGGAGATCACCGATCCGCGCACGGACGCGGACGCCGTGCGGCGCCGGATCGGAATCGTGTTCCAGGCGTACAACCTGTTCCCGCACCTGACCGTCCTGGAGAACATCACGCTGGCGCCGCGCCGGGTGCACGGTGTCGCCCGGAAGGCGGCGGAGGAGCACGCCGGGGAGCTGCTGGAGCGCCTCGGGCTCGGCGCGAAGGCCGCCGAGTACCCGGACCGGCTCAGCGGCGGCCAGCAACAGCGTGCGGCGATCGTGCGGGCCCTCGCCGTCCGGCCGCGGCTGCTGCTCCTCGACGAGATCACCGCGGCCCTCGACCCGGAACTGGTGGGCGAGGTCCTCGACGTCGTACGCGACCTGAAGGGCGAGGGCATGACCATGGTGCTGGCCACGCACGAGATGAGCTTCGCGCGCGAGGTCGCCGACCAGGTGTGCTTCCTGGAGGGTGGTGTCGTGCTCGAACACGGCACCCCTGAGGCCGTCTTCGGGGATCCGCGGCAGGAGCGCACCCGCCGGTTCCTGCGGCGGATCGTGGAGGCCGGACGCCTGTAGCCGCCTCAGGCGCGCACCGCGCCGGGTGCCGCCAGCGCGGCCACTCGCTCCACCCCGAACACGTACCCCTGCACGCCGCATCCGGCGATGACTCCGTCGGCGCGGTGCGACACGTAGGAGTGGTGCCGGAACTCCTCGCGCTGGTGGATGTTGGAGATGTGGACCTCGATCACCGGCATGCCGTCGCAGGTGTTGAGCGCGTCCAGGATCGCCACCGACGTGTGCGAGTAGGCGGCCGGGTTGATGACGATGCCCACGTGGTTCTCCCGGGCCTCGTGGATCCAGTCGACCAGTTCGCCCTCGTGGTTGGACTGCCGGAAGTCCACGGTGGCGCCCTGGGCCGCGGCCGCCTTCACGCACAGAGTCTCGATGTCGGCGAGGGTGTCGAGGCCGTAGATCTCCGGCTGGCGCTTGCCGAGCAGGTTCAGGTTCGGGCCGTTGAGAACCATGATCGGGGCGCTGGCGAGGGTGTGCGGCACTGGGACCTCCGTACGTCGGGCGGTTGCTCCCTGAGGGTCTATCACGGGCTCCCGGCACGGCCGACGTCGGCCGACACGGATCGCGTGCGGGATCTCCGAGCGCACTCGCGCGCCTCTCGCCGCGCTCTCGTACGCCCCGTAACCAGCGTCGATCACGGGTGGTTGCCGCGTCATGCGCACTTCTCACCGTCCGTCACTGACGCGGCTCGCGGCGGCCGCCCTGGTCGGGACGGCCATCGAGTTCTTCGACTTCTTCGTCTACGGCACCGCCGCGGCACTCGTCCTCGGTCCGCTCTTCTTCCCGACGTTCTCACCGCTCGCGGGAACTCTCGCGGCCTTCGCGACATTCGGAGTGGGCTTCGTGGCGAGACCGCTCGGTTCGGTCCTGTTCGGGCACATCGGGGACCGTCGTGGCCGGCGTCCTGTGATGGTGGGCTCGTTGCTGCTGACCGGGGCGACGACCGTCGCGGTCGGGTTCGTGCCCACGTACGCGTCGATCGGTGTGGCCGCTCCCCTGCTGCTGCTTCTGCTGCGCTTTCTGCAGGGACTGGGGCTGGGCGGCGAGTGGGGCGGAGCGGTGCTGCTGACGGCCGAGCACGCGCCCGCCGGCCGGCGCGGCCTGTGGGCGAGCCTTCCGCAGATCGGCCCTTCGGCGGGCTTCCTGCTGGCCAACGGCATCATGCTCGGCCTGTCGACGGCGCTCAGCGACGCGCAGTTCGCGGCCTGGGGCTGGCGGGTGCCCTTCTGGGCCGCCGGTGTCCTGGCGCTGGTCGGTCTGTGGCTGCGCTCCTCCTTGGTGGAGAGTCCCGCTTTCCTCACCATGGAGGAACCGGCGCGGCTGCCGCTCGCCGAGGTGGTGCGCGGGCACGGGAGGCTGGTGCTGCTCACGGCCGGTGCGCTCGCCATCGGGTACGCGATCTTCTACTCGGTGACGACCTGGTCGCTCTCCTACGGGGTGGAACGGCTGGGCGTGAGCCGCAGCGTCATGCTGACGTGCATCATGGCGGCCGTCGTCGTCAAGGGTGCGCTGACTCCGGTGGCGGCCCTGCTCGGGGACCGGTTCGGGCGACGGCCGGTGTGTCTCGCCGGCTGTGCCGTGGCGGTGGTGTGGATGGTGCCGATGGTGGCTCTTCTGGCCACCGGGGAACCGCTGTTGATGTTCCTGGGGTTCCTGGTGGCCCTGCTCGCGTTCATCGCGATGTTCGCCGTGATCGCCGCGTATCTGCCGGAACTGTACGAACCGCGGGTGCGTTGTACGGGTGCCGCCGTCGGCTACAACCTGGGCGGTGTGCTGGGCGGGGCGCTGACGCCGATCGTGGCGACGGCGCTGGCCGGTCAGGGAGCGGGGGTTCCATGGGGTGTGGGGTTGTATCTGTCGGGGGTCGCGGCGCTGAGTCTGGCCTGCTTCGTGCTGCTGCCGGAGACGGCGCCGGCCGCGGTGGCGGGGGACGCTGTCACGGCGTGACGGCGAGTTCCACGTACGCGGCGAGGATCACCAGATGCACGCCGCCCTGGAGCGGTGTCGCCCGTCCGGGCACCACGGTCAGGGTGCTGACCACCAGCGTCAGCGCGAGCAGCACCATGTGCGTGGCGCCCAGCCCGAGGACCAGCGGCCCCGACAGCCAGAACGAGGCGATGGCGACGGCCGGCACGGTGAGTCCGATGCTGGCCATCGCGGAGCCGAGCGCCAGATTGAGGCTGGTCTGGACGCGGTCGCGCCGGGCGGCGCGCAGTGCCGCGATGGTCTCCGGCAGCAGCACCAGCAGCGCGATGATCACGCCGACGACGGCCTGAGGCATGCCCGCCGCCTCCACACCGTGCTCGATCGTCTTGGAGACGCCCTTGGCGAGCCCGACGACTCCGACGAGGGCGAGACCGAGGAGACCGAGGCTGAACAGCGCGGTGCGGTTCGTCGGTGCTTCGGCATGGTCGTCGGCGTCGATGACCACGCCCTGCCGGGAGATCGGCAGGAAGTAGTCGCGGTGGCGCACGGTCTGCGTCGCGACGAAGAGCCCGTACAGGACGACCGCGGAGACGGCCGAGAAGACCAGCTGCGACGTGGAGAACTCGGGTCCGATCCTGCTCGTCGTGAACGTCGGCAGGACCAGGCAGAGCGTGGCGAGTGTGGCGACGGTGGCGAGGGCGCCGCCGGTTCCCTCCGACTGGAAGATCGCCACCCGGTGGCGGAGGGAGGCCGCGATGAGGCTGACACCGACGATGCCGTTGCAGGTGATCATGACGGCGGCGAAGACCGTGTCCCGGGCGAGGGTCGAGCTCTTGGGCCCGCCGTCGGCCATCAGTGTGACGATGAGCGCCACCTCGATGATCGTGACGGCGACGGCGAGCACGAGCGAGCCGAAGGGTTCGCCGACGCGATGGGCGACGACCTCCGCGTGATGGACGGCCGCAAGCACGGAGCCGGCGAGGACCAGGGAGACGACGGCGACCAGGACACCCGGCAGGTCGCGCCCCCAGGTGCACCCGAGCAGCACGATCGCCAGCACCGGGACGAGGACGGTCCACCGGGTGGCCAGTGCCCGCAGTCTGGTGATCATGCCTTCGATGCTGCCCGGGGCGGGGTGGGGGCGCGACCTGGATCAGCGCCGTGCGGCGGCGCCGGCTCGGCTCACTTCAGCTCGCGCGAGTCCTTCAGGTCGCAGTTGGTGAAGGCCGGCGGACGCGTGCACAGGGCCGAGAGCTGTTCGTTGAGTTTGGCGACCTCGGGGCGTTCGTTGCTGCGCATCGCGTCGTCGTAGGACTCGAACTCGACGATCACGAGGTAGCGCCCCGTCTTCTCCCGGTCCTGGAGCATGATGCGGTGCGTGGGGCCGCCGGGCGTGCCCTGCATCTGCCGCTCGAACCGGTCGATCAACTCACGCATCTCGTCCATGCGCTGCGACTCGAAGTCGATGATCTGCACGAACTTCTGGCTCATGGGGCCCTCCCCCTCGTGCCGTCGCGCCCCGGGGCCGGGACACGCTCAGGGCACAAGCAAGCACCGGAAGGGATGTGCGGCAATCGGCCGCGCACCCCTCCCGGTGCTGGTAATCCCTACGCCTGCTGGTGTCAGGCCTCGATGCTGTCCTTCTGAGCCTCTTCGGCCGCGTCCCGCTCGGCCTGCTTCTTCGAGGCGATGAGACTGGTGACCGTCGTGATGATCAGGACGCCACAGATGACGGCGAGCGAGACCGGGATCGAGATCTCCGGTACGTGCACGCCGGACTCGTGCAGGGCGTGCAGGATCAGCTTCACGCCGATGAAGCCGAGGATCACCGACAGGCCGTAGCTCAGGTGGACCAGCTTCTTGAGCAGGCCGCCGATGAGGAAGTACAGCTGGCGCAGACCCATCAGGGCGAAGGCGTTCGCCGTGAAGACGATGTACGGGTCCTGGGTCAGACCGAAGATCGCCGGGATGGAGTCCATCGCGAACAGCACGTCGGTCATACCGATGGCGAGCATGACGACCAGGAGCGGCGTCATGACCTTCTTGCCGTGCTGCTGGATGAACAGCTTCGTGCCGTGGTACCGGTCCGCGACGCCGAACTTCTTCTCCACCGACTTCAGGAGGCGGTTCTCCTCGAAGTCGTCCTCCTCCTCGCCCGCGAGGGCCTCCTTGATGAGCTTCCAGGCGGTGTAGATGAGGAAGGCACCGAAGAGATAGAAGACCCACGAGAAGCTGGAGATGATCGCGGCGCCCGCCGCGATGAAGATCGCCCGCAGGACCAGGGCGATGAGCACACCGAAGAGCAGCACGCGCTGCTGCAGGTGGGTCGGCACCGAGAACTTCGCCATGATCAGGATGAAGACGAAGAGATTGTCGACACTGAGCGACTTCTCGGTGATGAAGCCGGCGAAGAACTCGCCACCGGCCTGGGCGCTGCCCCAGACCATCACGCCGATGCCGAAGAGCACGGCCAGGGCGATCCAGACCACGGTCCAGATGCCGGCTTCCTTGATCGACACGTCATGGGGCTTGCGCCCGATGAAGAAGTCGACCGCGATCAGGGCGCTCAGTCCAAGAATGGTGAGCACCCACAGGGTCATCGATACGTCCACTGCGCCTCCGGCGTCGTACGGCTACTGATCAGCGTCGTCGCTGCCGGAGGTCTCTTCCACCCGAGCCCCGGACCAGGGCTTCGGGCCGACGCCCCGGGATCGACGGCCATGGGGCCGGGTCGTCCGTATTGACGGGCACGTCGCGTATGGGAGTACTCCCCTCCGCGTCAAGAAGAGTACTTGAAAGACCCATGAGAGGTAAAGGTATTAGTAAAGAGATCACCAAATGTGCAGGTCAGAGACCTCTTGCTTGCCGGGCTCTCGCCACCTCCGCGAGGACCTGACGCAGGATCGCGCTGCCGTGCGGAACCGTCGGCGGCTCGTACGTCCAGGCGTGGCCGACCCAGGGGTCGGCGAGGTGGTCGTCGGGTACCGGTGTCAGACGCAGCAGGACGCGCCACAGCGGATCGAGGAGCGGCCCGTACTCGGCGGCGTCCGTGCGGTCGGCGACCAGCATCAGATGGACACCCACCTGCGGTCCTTCGTCCGCGAGATAGCGCAGGCGGGTGATGGCGCGGTCGTCGAAACCGTGCGGGAAGTCGTGCACCACGAGCAGCTGCTCGGCCGTGTCGAGGTCGGGCGGCAGAGAGTCGGCGACGCCCGCGCGGATCGCCATCTGGACGAGGTCCACCCGCTCGGTGAGCCGGGTCAGCGTCTCCGAGACGCCGGCCGCTCCCCTGGCGGGAGGGCCCGCGAGCACCCCGGCGTCGACCAGCGGGGCCAGAGCGCCCGCCGCCGAGCCCGCCGGGTCGATGACGTGCACGCTGAACTCCCCCGCCGGATACGCAGCGAGCAGCCGGGCGACATGGACGACGGCGGTGTGCGCGGCCCGGGCCCGCAACGTGTCGGCGTCGGTGAGCGCGTCACCCGAGGAGGCGCCCGCGTCGATCCACAGTCCGCGCTCCAGGGGCAGCCGCACGAGCATCGGGATGCGCAGGCCCGTGCTGTCGCTCTCCGGCAGCCTCAGCTCGCCCAGGCGCACGGCCATGGGGTTCTCCATGGGGCTGCGGTAGGCGTGCCAGCACGGGTTGTCCCAGCCGGCGTACGGCGCCGGGAGCGCGGGCTCGACGACCTCGGACTCGGCGACGAGCTGGGCCAGGTCCCGGTCGAGGGCCTCACGGGCGCGGTCGACGAGGGCGCCGTGCTTGGCCCGCGCGGCCTCGCGGGCGGCGTCGCCCGGGCTGCCGATGCGGCTGCGCGGGTCGGACAGGCCCGAGAGGATGCGGTCGAGCTCCTGCTCCATCCGGGAGTCGGCGAAGTCGACGGCGCTGCGGTAGGCGGCGGCGGTGCGGGCCAGGTCCTCGAACATGCCCCACACCTGGTTGTAGAGCCGCTCCTCCATGGTCCAGCCGGTGGCGTCGCCCGCGACCGGCGCGGCCGGCCTGCCGGGTTCGGCGGGCTGTGCGGCGGGCGGGGGCGGCGGTGCCTGGCGGCGTGGGTGGCTGTAGTCGATGGGTCCGCTCGGCCCTGCGGCGGCCGGGGCGGCGGGGGTGGGCGGCAGGGCGCCGGAGGCGTGGCCGGCGGTGGCCACCGCGCGCACCTGGCTCTCGTCCGCCGTACGCGGTGGGGGTGCCACCGCGCGGGCCAGGCCCTGGGCGACGGCGTCGTGGATGGTGCCCGCCAGGGCCGGTGCGTCCGGCAGGCCTTGGTCGGCGAGGAGCGCGGCGAGGCCGTCGGCGTAGCCCTGCCCTATGGCGCGCACCTTCCAGGCGCCCTGTCTGCGGTACAGCTCCAGGGCGACGACGGCCGACTCCGAGTCGAGGTCGGTGACGGTGTAGCTGGCCTGCTCGGCGCCGTCGAGGCCGGTGACCGCGACGAACGGGGCGGCCACCGCGCCGAAGCGGGTCGGCCCGCCGGTGCCGACGGGCAGGGCGAGCAGCACGGTGACGCGGTGCACGTCCTGCGGCATCGCGTCCAGGTCGACGGCGAGGCGGTGGTCGGCCGCCGCCTGCCGCGGTACTTCGAGGCCCGGCAGGGCGGGCGCGCCGGGATGGGCGACGCGCCCGATGCCGTGCACGGTGCCCCGGTCGTCGGCGAGCGTGGCGCCCGCGACGACCGGGTGGCCGGCCGACACCCGGATCTCCAGACGGGTCTGGGTGAGGGGGTGGTTCTGGCCCCTCACCAGTTCGGCCGCCATCGTCGGCCCGCTAGAGGCCGGGCAGGATGGAGGGCATCAGGTCCTGGAACGTGCGGCCGTTGGCCGGCGTGCCCAGGGCCGTCATCCTCCAGCCCGCGCCGTCCCGGTGCACCTTGGCCATGATCTGCGCCGTGTACTGGCCGCCGCCGTCGAGCGTGAAGCGGGCCAGCTCCTGGCCGTTCGTCTCGTCGACCAGACGGCAGAACGCGTTCTGCACTTCCTGGAAGGTCTGGCCCGTGAACGAGTTGACCGTGAAAACGATCTGGTCGATGTGGACCGGGACGCGCGCGAGGTCGACGAGGATCGACTCGTCGTCGCCGCCCTGTCCCGCACCGCCCACCAGGTTGTCACCGGTGTGCCGCACCGAGCCGTCGTCGCTGACGAGGTGCCGGAAGAAGACCACGTCCACCGGCTGCTTGTCGGCGAAGAGGACCGCGGAGGCGTCGAGGTCGATCTCGCGGGTGCGGCTGCCGAACAGCCCCCGCCGCGGAGCCGCCTGCCAGCCGAGGCCCATCCGCACAGCGGTGAGGGTGCCTCCGCCCTGCTTCTCGAGGCTGATGCCCTGCCCCTTGTCCAAGCTGATGCCCACGCGCTGTCCCCTCTCGTACAGTCCCCTGTTGCCGCGGCGCATGCGCGGTTGGTCAAACCCTAGAGGGCGACACTGACAGCACCGCCACCGCGGGCGGAATATTGTGGCGGTCTTGCAACACAGCCACATCACTCCGCCCGTCGCAGCAGGTCACGCCAGGCCCGCCTCCCTCATCTGGCGCAGCTCCTTCTTCATCTCCGACACCTCGTCGCGGAGTCGTGCCGCGATCTCGAACTGGAGATCGGCCGCCGCGGCGCGCATCCGCTCGGTCAGCTCCTCGATCTGCTCGGAGAGTTCGGCCGCCGGACGGTCGGTGGGCACGGCCGGCTCCGCCTTGCCGCGCTTCTTCTTGCCCGTGTCCGCCGTGCCGAGCGACGGGACGGGGGCCTTGGCACCCTTTCCGTCCTTGCCGCCCTTGCGGTAACCGGTGCCGAGCAGCGCCTCGGTGTCGACGTCCTCGCGCGCGATGGACGCCACGATGTCGTTGATCTTCTTGCGCAGGGGCTGCGGGTCGATCCCGTTCGCCTCGTTGTACGCGATCTGCTTCTCGCGGCGGCGGTTGGTCTCGTCGATGGCCTTCTCCATCGCCGGGGTGATCTTGTCGGCGTACATGTGGACCTGCCCCGACACGTTTCGCGCGGCGCGGCCGATGGTCTGGATCAGGGACGTCCCGGAGCGCAGGAAGCCCTCCTTGTCGGCGTCGAGGATCGCCACCAGGGACACCTCGGGGAGGTCGAGGCCCTCGCGCAGCAGGTTGATGCCCACCAGGACGTCGTACTCGCCCGCGCGCAGTTCGCGCAGCAGCTCGACGCGGCGCAGGGTGTCCACGTCGCTGTGCAGGTAGCGCACCTGGATGCCCAGCTCCAGGAAGTAGTCCGTGAGGTCCTCGGCCATCTTCTTGGTGAGGGTGGTGACGAGGACGCGCTCGTCCTTCTCGGTGCGCGTGCGGATCTCGTGCACCAGGTCGTCGATCTGCCCCTCGGTGGGCTTGACGACGACCTCGGGGTCGATGAGGCCGGTGGGGCGGATGATCTGCTCGACGAAGCCGTCCGAGCGGGCGAGCTCGTAGTTTCCGGGCGTCGCCGACAGGTAGACGGTCTGGCCGATGCGCTCCTGGAACTCCTCCCACTTCAGGGGGCGGTTGTCGAGCGCGGACGGCAGGCGGAAGCCGTGGTCCACCAGGGTGCGCTTGCGGGAGGCGTCGCCCTCGTACATGGCGCCGATCTGCGGCACGGTGACGTGCGACTCGTCGATGACGAGCAGGAAGTCGTCCGGGAAGTAGTCGAGCAGCGTGTTCGGCGGGGAGCCGGGCTCGCGGCCGTCGAAGTGCATCGAGTAGTTCTCCACGCCGGAGCAGGAGCCGATCTGGCGGAGCATCTCGAGGTCGTACGTGGTCCGCATGCGAAGGCGCTGGGCCTCCAGCATCTTGCCCTGCTTCTCCAGCTCGGTGAGGCGCTCGCCCAGTTCCTTCTCGATGTCGTTCGCCGCGCGCTCCAGGCGCTCGGGGCCCGCCACGTAGTGCGTCGCCGGGAAGATGTAGAGCGACTCGTCGTCGCTGATGACCTCTCCGGTGAGCGGGTGGAGGGTGGAGAGCGACTCGATCTCGTCGCCGAACATCTCGATGCGGACCGCGAGCTCCTCGTAGACGGGGAAGATCTCGATGGTGTCGCCGCGCACCCGGAAGGTGCCGCGCGTGAACGCCAGGTCGTTGCGCGTGTACTGGATGTCGACGAAGCGGCGCAGCAGGTCGTCGCGGTCGATCTCGTCGCCGACCTTCAGCTGGACCATGCGGTCCACGTACTCCTGCGGCGTGCCGAGGCCGTAGATGCAGGAGACGGAGGCGACCACGACGACGTCGCGGCGGGTCAGCAGCGAGTTCGTCGCCGAGTGGCGCAGGCGCTCCACCTCCTCGTTGATCGAGGAGTCCTTCTCGATGTAGGTGTCCGACTGCGGGACGTACGCCTCGGGCTGGTAGTAGTCGTAGTACGAGACGAAGTACTCCACCGCGTTGTTCGGCAGCAGCTCGCGGAATTCGTTCGCCAGCTGGGCGGCCAGCGTCTTGTTCGGCGCCATCACCAGGGTGGGGCGCTGGAGCTTCTCGATCATCCACGCCGTGGTGGCGGACTTGCCGGTGCCGGTCGCGCCGAGCAGGACGACGTCCTTCTCGCCTGCTGTGACGCGCTTCTCCAGCTCGGCGATGGCCGCGGGCTGGTCACCGCTGGGCTGGTACGGGCTGACGACCTCGAAAGGCGCCACCGTGCGTTCGATCTTGGATACGGGCCGCATGGAATCAACCGTACGACCCACCACTGACAACCGGGCCGGATCAGCTCGCGGAGGCGGGCGTCACCAGTCCTGCGGGGTGCGGCCCGGCTCCTGCCGGCCGAAGGAGCGCCGCGCGCGGCTCTGGTTCCTCTGCGGGGGGCGGGGGGCGGCGGCGTCCTTGCGGTGCTCCGCCGCCTCCTGGGCGTCGCGCCAGTCGGGGCGGCCCATGACCATCAGGGGATCGAACATGACGACGACGCCGGCCAGCAGGAGGAAGCAGAGCGGGCCGATCATCATGGGCGCGATGATGCCGGCGGCCGTGTCGCCTCCGGGATTACCGGTGGTCGAGCTCTGGAGATGCACGCTGACGCCCGTCATCGCCATGTAGTGCATGCCGGACACGGCGAGTCCCATGACGAGGCTCGCGCCGAGGCTCCAGAGGATTCCGCGGACCTGTACGGCCGCCCACAGGGCCAGGGTGGCGGCCACCATGGCGATCACCACGGAGGCCACCACGGTGACGATGTTGTACTGAATCGCCCCGTGAAGGCGCATTCCGGCCATTCCGAGGTAGTGCATCGTGGCGACGCCCAGACCGGTGATGGTGCCCCCGGTGAAGAGGGCGGGACCGGTCGCTCCCCGGTAGCCGACGATGAAGACGCCGAGGCCGACCATGACGATGGCGACGCCGAGGCTCGCGAACGTCGTGGCCATGTCGTAGTGGATGGGCACTCCTTCGACGGAGAAGCCCATCATCGCGATGAAGTGCATCGTCCAGATGCCCGAACCGATGGCGGCCGATCCGAGGGCGAGCCAGCCGGCCCGCCAGGTGTTGGCCACCAGAAGCGATCTGGTCGTGCAGCGCAAGCCCAGTGCGCCTCCCAGGCACGCCATGAGATACGCCACCACCGGTGTGACGAGTCCATAACTGAAGCCGTCGACCGTGCCCTGCATGTGTCGCAGCCCTTCCGCCCTGTTGTGCCGTGAGGTGCCTTGCTGGTGCCCCTGGGGCGACCACCGGAGTGGTCGCGGTTGAGCCTGAGATTAAAGCTCACGCGGGAACGTCCGAACGATTTTCCGGCAAAGAATCATGGCATCCGACACGGGGGTCGTCGCAGTTGGGTAACTCCGTTCAACCTCTGACCATCCTTCGCCTGTGTTCTGTTGGCTCCGGGCTGTCACGCTCGAGCCGTCCGTGATCTCTCGACGCACGAGGAGCAGACGTGTCCGCACGTACAGCAGTCGCCCTGACCTGCGTGACCGGTTCGGCCGTCATCGGGGTTCTGGTCCTCCCCACGGCGGCCCAGGCCGCCCCCGGGTCCCTTCGACACGACGGTCCGGTGATCGTCGCCCACCGCGGTGCCTCCGCCTACGCCCCCGAAAATACTCTCGAAGCCGTCGACAAGGCGGACAGGCTCGGCTTCGACTGGGTCGAGAACGACGTCCAGCGCACCAAGGACGGCGCCCTGGTGGTCCTGCACGACACGACCCTGGCGCGCACCACCGATGTGGAGCAGGTCTTTCCCGACCGCGCTCCGTGGAACGTACGGGACTTCACCGCCGCCGAGATCGCCAAGCTGGACGCGGGCAGCTGGAAGGGCGCCGAGTTCACGGGCGCGCGGATCCCGACGCTGCACCAGTACCTGAGGCGGGTGGAGCACAACCACCAGAAGCTCCTCCTGGAGATCAAGTCGCCCGAGCTGTACCCGGGCATCGAGGACCAGATCCTGCGGCAGCTGGGCCGGGACGGCTGGCTGAAGCGCGGGCACGTCAGGCAACGGCTGGTCATCCAGAGCTTCGACGCCGCCAGCGTCCGGACGGTGCACGAGCGCCGGCCCGACATCACGACCGGCTTCCTGGGCACTCCCGCCGTGGCGGAGCTGCCCGCGTACGCGAAGTTCGCCGATCAGATCAACCCGTCGAACACGACGATCGGCGCGGACTACGTCGCCGCGGTGCACGCGTTCAAGGGGCCGCACGGCAAGCCCCTCCAGGTCTACACGTGGACCGTCAACGACGCGGCGAGCGCGCAGCGTGTGGCCGGGTTCGGCGTCGACGGGATCATCACGAACAACCCCGACGTGGTGCGTGAGGCGCTGGCCGACTGAGGTCCGCCCGGCGTTGTCAGTGGCCCGCCGTACGGTGGTCGCCATGGACGCCACCGGGCAGAACGGGCAGGACACGGCCGCCGCGCAGCAGCGGGTCGTGTGGGCCGTCGTGGGCAGTGACATCGGGCCGCTGCTGCTGGCCGCGACGAGGGACGGTCTGGTGAGCGTGGTCTTCCACGCCACCGACGCGGTCCGGGACAAGGCGCTCGGCCGGATCGGCTCCCGCTTCGGGACCGAGCCGGTCGAGGCGCCGGACTCTCCGCTGCTCGCCGACGCGATACGGCAGTTGGCGGAGTATTTCGCCGGGCGGCGGCGCGACTTCGAGCTACCGCTGGACTGGTCGCTGATCACCGGGTTCAACCGGGAGGTGCTGCGCGAGCTGGCGGCCGGGGTGTCGTACGGCGCGGTCGTGGGGTACGGGGATCTGGCCCGGCGGGTCGGGCAGCCGGCCGCCGCTCAGGCCGTGGGGGCGGCGATGGGGGCGAACCCGCTGCCGGTCGTGGTGCCGTGCCACCGGGTCGTGGAGCGCGACGGGGGCATCGGGGGCTTCGGGGGCGGTCTCGAGACGAAGCGGAAGCTGCTGGCTCTGGAGGGGGTGTTGCCCGAACCCTTGTTCTGAGAGGGTCTCTGGGCTGCGGTTGCGCTGGGGCGGGGTGGGGGTTGTGTGATGCGTGCGGGTGACGGGTGGCTTCATCGCCTCAAGGGATCGCCCTCGAATGCCGGACGGGCTGACCGTGCCGAGTCGGTCGTGGGCGTCGAGGGGGACGTCACGGCGTTGCAGCGGCGTACGCAGCGTGTGCTCGTCGCCTCGCAGATACTCGGCGGTCTGGGCACCGCGACAGGCATCGCGCTGGCCGCTGTGCTCGCCAAGCGGGTGAGCGGGGACGAGGCGTTGTCCGGGCTCGCGTCCACCGCGAGCGTCGCCGGGACGGCGGTGCTCTCCGTGCCGCTGGCCGCGTTGATGAACGCGCGGGGGCGGCGGGCCGGGCTCGTGCTCGCCTATCTGATCGGCGTGGCGGGCGCGGCGCTGACCGTGGTCGCCGCGGTCGCCGGGAACTTCCCGCTGCTGCTCGTCGGGCTCGCCGGGTTCGGCGCTGCGTCGTCCGCGAATCTTCAGGCCCGGTACGCGGCCGCCGATCTGGCGGCGCCGGACCGGCGGGCCCGCGCGATCTCGACCGTCGTGTGGGCCACCACCATCGGCGCCGTGCTCGGGCCGAACATCGCGGCGCCCGCGGGCCGCAGTGTCACCGGGTTCGGGATACCGAAGGAGGCCGGTCCGTTCGTGTGGGCGGCCGGAGTCTTCCTCCTGGCCGCGGTCCTGGTGCAGGTCATGCTGCGGCCCGATCCGCTGCTCACCGCACGCGCGGCGGCCCCGGCAGCGGAGCGGAGACCCGAGGCACGCTCGGTCCGGGCGGGGTTCGAGGCGGTCGCCGCCTCACCGCGGGCCCGGCTCGCGCTGGTGACGGTCGCCGTGTCGCACACCGCGATGGTGTCGGTCATGTCGATGACACCGGTGGATCTCCAGCACCACGGCGCGGGCATCCAACTGATCGGCCTCGTGATCAGTGCGCACATCACGGGGATGTACGCGTTCTCCCCGGTCATGGGGCGGCTGGCCGACCGGTTCGGACGGCTCACGGTGATCGGGCTCGCCATCGGCCTGCTCGCGTGTGCGGCGCTGCTGGCCGGGACCGCGGACGGCAGTCGCGCGCAGAGCGCGGCGGGCCTGTTCACGCTCGGCCTCGGCTGGTCGGCGGGGCTCGTCGCGGGATCCGCCCTGCTCACCGACTCCGTGCCGCAGGCCGCGCGGGCCGCCGCACAGGGGCTGTCGGATCTGACGACGAGCCTGGCCGCGGGTGTCGGCGGCGCGACCGCGGGCCTGGTGGTGGCCACGGCGAGCTACGCGTGGCTGAACCTGGCGGCGGCCTGCCTGCTGCTGCCGCTCGGCGCGCTCGCGCTGTTCACCCGCCGCATACCCCTGCAGGGCTGACTGCCGGAAACATCGAGGCGAAACGTTCAGCCCAGGGTGATGTGGTACGCCTTGCGCAGCGTCTCGTGCACGGTCCACGTCGTGCGATCGCCCTCGCGCAGCACCGCCGCGCTGCCCGGGCCGACCTCCAGGGTGTCGCCGCCCTCGACCTCGACGGTGGCCCGGCCGCTGACGACCACGAACAGTTCGTTCGCCTCCGTGTCGGTGACCACGCCGGGCGTGATCTGCCAGATGCCGCGCAGCTGCGTGCCGTCCGACGACTCCCACAGCACCTTGCCGGTGACCTCGGGGGTGCCGGAGACGATCTGCGCGGGGTCGAGCGGCTCCGGTTCCAGCTCCACGTCCGGGACGCGCACGGCGAAGGAGGGGGCGGAGACGGCCGTGGCGGCTGCGGTCTGATCGTTCGCGGTCATGGCTGGTCACCCTAGTCGGCCTGCGTCCCTCCTCTCACTGGACGCCTCGTAGCGTGCCGGGCCCGCCGACTGGACGGCCCGTCGAGGGGCACACGACCGACAGACGCAAAAAGCGACTTGGCGACATGGCCAATACGAGGGAGTTCATGACGACATGGAGATCTCAGGGATTCTCAGCGCGATAGTGATCGGCATCATCATCGGCGTGCTCGGACGGCTGGTCCTGCCCGGGCGCCAACGGATCGGGATCCTGGCGACGATCGCCGTCGGCATCGTGGCGGCCCTGCTCGGCTCGGCGATCGCCGCGGGCCTCGACGTCGCCGACACCAACGGAGTGGACTGGATCGAGTGGCTGATCCAGATCGGTCTGGCCGCGCTGGGCGTGGGGCTGCTCGACCGGGGCCGCGCGCGCCGCTGAGCACGTTCCCCGCGGTCCGCGCCCGCCCGCCCGCTCGCCCTCCCTTCGACGGCGCGGCCTTCAACAGCACCGCGCCGCACGTCTCCTCAACGCGCCGATTCGGTAGCAGACTCCACCGTGCGCACAGCCGGAGCATCCGCCGACGACGAGCAACGGAGCCGAAGGGACGGCGATCGGGCATGAGCGGAAACAGGGCAGTCGCCTATCTCAAACCGGGCGCGGTGGAGGTCAGGACCATCGACCACCCGACGCTCGAACTGAAGGACGGCCCGGGGGTGGCGCGCGCCAACGTCGGCCGGATCTGCCGGCACGGCGTGATCCTCAAGGTGCTCGCCACCAACATCTGCGGCAGCGACCAGCACATGGTGCGCGGCCGCACCACGGCGCCCGAGGGCCTGGTCCTGGGCCACGAGATCACGGGCGAGATCGTCGAGAAGGGTCCCGACGTCGAGTTCCTGGACGTCGGCGACATCGTCTCGGTGCCGTTCAACATCGCGTGCGGCCGCTGCCGCAACTGCAAGGAACGCAAGACCGGCATCTGCCTGAACGTCAATCCCGCACGCCCCGGGGCCGCTTACGGCTACGTCGACATGGGCGGCTGGGTCGGTGGGCAGGCCGAGTTCGTGATGGTCCCGTACGCGGACTTCAACGCTCTGCGCTTCCCGGACGCCGACCAGGCGCGCGAGAAGCTCCTCGACCTGACGATGCTGTCGGACATCTTCCCGACCGGATTCCACGGCGCGCTCACGGCGGGGACGAAGGTCGGCTCGACCGTGTACGTCGCCGGTGCCGGGCCCGTCGGTCTCGCGGCGGCCGCGTCGGCGTACCTGCTGGGCGCCGCCGTGGTGATCGTCGGCGATCTGAACCCCGAACGGCTGGCCCAGGCACGGAGCTTCGGCTGTGAGACGGTCGACCTGACACAGGGCACCGCCGAGGACCAGGTGGCGCAGATCCTGGGCGTGCCGGAGGTCGACGCCGCCGTGGACGCGGTCGGCTTCGAGGCCCGCGCGCACGGACCGGACTCACCGGAGGCACCGGCGACGGTCCTGAACTCCCTGATGGGTCTCACGGCGGCCGGTGGCGCGCTCGGCATCCCGGGCCTCTACGTGACCGACGACCCGGGCGGTGTCGACCAGGACGCGCGCACCGGGACGCTGAAGGTGCGGCTGGGTCTCGGCTGGGCGAAGAGCCATCGGCTCACGACCGGCCAGTGCCCCGTCATGGAGTACCACCGGGGCCTGATGATGGCGATTCTGCACGAGCGCGTGCATATCGCGAAGGCCGTCAACGCGACGGTGATCGGGCTTGAGGACGCGCCGCGCGGTTACGCGGAGTTCGATCAGGGGGCGAGCAGGAAGTACGTCCTCGATCCACACGGCGCGCTGAGCGGAGTACGGCCCGTCTAGAAGTACGGCACAGCCGGGGGAAGGGGGCTCCACGCGCGCGTGGAGCCCCCTTTCCGCGTTCCTTGTGGGTTGTTTGTGGGTTCCTTGTGGCTTCTTCCGTGTGCGCCTCGCCCAGGGGTCGCGTGTTTGAGAGTGACGCGCGTCCGCCAGGGATGTCAGGGACAGATCAGAGGGGCGGAGGAGGCACGCGCATGCTGATGGTGTCGGACGAGATACGTGACGCGGTCGGAGCGGGGCGCCCGGTGGTGGCGCTGGAATCGACGATCATCGCTCATGGGCTGCCGCGGCCCCGGAATCTGCGGGTGGCCCTCGAACTCGAGGACGTCGTACGGGACGAGGGGGCGGTGCCCGCGACGATCGCCGTCCTGGACGGGCGTCCCCACGTCGGCCTGGACAAGGCGCAGGTGGAGCGGGTCGCCAATGAGGACGGTATCCGCAAGCTGAGCCAGCGGGATCTTCCGCTCGCCATGGCGACGGGCGCCAGCGGTGCGACGACCGTCTCCGCGACGGCGCTGCTCGCGGCGCGCGCCGGAATACGGGTCTTCGCGACGGGCGGCCTCGGCGGGGTGCACCGGGGCTGGACGCAGACCCAGGACGAGTCGGCCGACCTGGGGCTGCTCGCCCGTACGCGGATCACCGTGGTCTGTGCGGGCGTCAAGTCGATCCTCGATGTGCCGGCCACGTTGCAGCGGCTGGAGACGCTGGGGGTGGCGGTGGCCGGTTACGGCACGGAGCGCTTCCCCGGCTTCTACCTGGCCGACTCCGGGGAGCCGGTGGACTGGACGCTGCGCACTCCGGAGGAGGTGGCCCGGGTCATGCGTGCCCAGGACGGGCCGGCGGGGCAGGAGTCGGCGCTGATCGTCGCCAACCCCGTACCGGAGGAGTCCCAGTTGGATCCGGCGCTGCACGCGCGCGTGCTGGAGGGCGGGCTGCGGGCCTGTGCCGAGGCGGGCGTCACCGGGCAGGGCGTGACGCCGTTCCTGCTTGACTACTTGGTTCGGCACACCGACGGGGCCTCCCTGGAGGCGAACCTGGCGGCCGTGCGCGGGAACGTCCGGCTGGCCGCGCGGATCGCGGCGGCCCGGGCCCGGATGTGACGCGGGCCGACGGGGCGCTGCTCGTCGTCGGCGACGTCGTCACGGACGTCGTCGCCCGGCATCGCGGACCGCTCGCCAAGGGGACGGACACGGCGGCGCTGATCCGTACGGTGCCGGGCGGGGCGGGGGCCAATGTGGCCTGTTGGGCGGCGTACGCGGGCTGCCCCGATGTGGCGTTGCTCGGGCGGGTCGGGGCGGACTCGGCGCGGTGGCACGAGGAGGCGCTGGTGCGGGCCGGGGTGCGGCCGCTGCTCGTGGTGGACGACGAGGCGCCGACCGGGGCCGTCGTGAGCCTCGTGGACGAGGACGACGGCGGCGAGCGGACGTTTCTGACGGACAGTGGGGCGTCGTTGCGGGTGGGACCCGAGGACTGGTCGGCCGCGCGGCTGGACGGGGTGGGGTGGCTGCACCTGTCCGGGTATCTGTTCTTCTCCGGCACGGGGCGGGCGTTGGTGTCCGTCGCGGTGCGCGACGCACGCGCGCGCGGGGTGCCGGTGAGTGTGGATCCGGCGTCGGCCGGGTTTCTGCGGGACCTGGGCGTCGAACGGTTCCTGACGCTGGCCGAGGGGGTCGATGTGCTGGTGCCCAGCCTGGACGAGGCGGTACTGCTCAGTGGTGTCGAGGACGCGGGGGACGCAGGGGCGAAGTTGAGCGGACGGTTCTCGGTGGTCGTCGTGAAGGCCGGGGCCTCGGGGGCGTTGGTCGCGCGGGGTGGGGTGGTGCGGGAGCGGGCGGGTGTCTCGGCGGGGGTGGTGGTGCGGGATTCGACGGGGGCCGGGGATGCGTTCACCGGGGCGGTGGTCGCCGCGCGGCTTCGGGGGGTGTCGTGGCGGGAGGCTGTGGGTGCGGGGTGTCGGGCCGGGGAGGTCGCGGTGGGGGTGGTCGGGGGACGGCCGCCGGGGTGAGCGTGGTGGTGCTGGGGTTCGCCGCCGCGGGTGGGGAGTCCCCCGGCCCGCCCCTTCCCGAAACCGGGGCTGCGCCCCTGGACCCCTTCGTGGGGTGGGCGGGGCGCAGTTGGGGAGGGGTGGTGAGGGCGGTGGGGCGGGTGACGGCGGTGGTGGGCTGGGCGCCCAGTTCCCCGCGCCCCTTTGGGGCGCTTGGGCTCGGCGCGCGGTTGTCCGCGGCCCTTCGGGGCGTCTTCGCTAGGACGTCTTCTTGCCCCACGTCGAGATCAGGGGGGCCGTCGCCAGGTCCATCGTGCCCTCGGAGACGTTGGCCAGGTGGCGGTCGATCTCGGCGTCCGTGGCCAGGTTCGCGGAGACCAGGTCGGCTCGGATCTGCTCGACCGTCGCCGCCTCCAGGGCCGTGCAGGCGGGCGAGGTCAGGGGGAAGTACGCGTCCGCCTCCACCTGGCTCAGGCCGGCCTCGCGCAGCAGGCGCGGGAGCTTGCGGCCGTAGCTCAGGTCGGCGCCGCGCTCGGCGAGCAGGGAACGGAAGCCGTGGCGCAGGCGGTTGGCCAACTGCTGTTCGGGACCCGACTCGTCGGGGCAGAGCAGCGGCTGGAGTGCGGGGTCGGCGTCCTCGATGAGGAGACGGCCGCCGGGGCGCAGCGCCTGGATCATGGACCGGAGCGCCCGCTCCCGGTCCGGGACGTGGACCAGCACGAGTCGGGCGTGGACCAGGTCGAAGGTCTCGGCCGGCGGCGCGTCGACGCCGATGTCGTGCCGGCGCACCTCGACCGGGGAACGCGGCGAACTGGTCTGCCAGGACGTGTCGATGTCGGTGGCGAGCACGCGCCCGGTCGGCCCGACCTGCCGGGCGAGCCAGGACACCACCGAGGTGCCGCCCGCGCCGACCTCCCAGCAGCGCCAGCCGGATCCGATGCCCAGCCGCTCGATGTGACGGAACGTCGTGGGATCGAACAGCGTCGACAGCGCGTCGAACCGCTGGCCCGCCTCGGGCCGCTGATTGTCGAGAAGGTATGCGTGGCCGCCGGATGGAGTCATGTCCCGATCATCCCAGCCCCACCCCGTATACCGGGCATTTGACCTGGCCGCGGACGTCTCCGCAGAGATCCCCGCGAAGAGATCCGGAGCGGAATCCTCCGTTCCCACAGGGCTCGACACGGTGTCGGCGATCGCTGGCAGA
The DNA here is from genome assembly GCF_040645755.1 of Streptomyces sp. NPDC046716. Classification (NCBI taxonomy): domain Bacteria; kingdom Bacillati; phylum Actinomycetota; class Actinomycetes; order Kitasatosporales; family Streptomycetaceae; genus Streptomyces; species Streptomyces sp. NPDC046716. The sequence goes on along the minus strand of NZ_JBEYYU010000035.1, from coordinate 49,579 downwards.
CTGGCTCGCCGGGTCGTCCTCACGGCAGGACGACCGCCAGGTACCAGCACGTACGCACAGCGGCGCGAGGAGCCGAGCATGTCGATGGCGGGCAATCTGCGAAAGGTCGGCAGCCTGAGCAGGGTGGGCGGGCTGCGGAGAGTCGCGCGTCTGGCACGACGACGGCCGCGGGTCGATCTGAGCCACCCGGCGCGTTCCCCGCTCGGGTCGGCGGTGGTCAACTGCGTGACGTACCGCGACGGGCGGCGGGAGACCGGCGGGCAGGATCTCGTCGAGGCGGTGCGCGCGGTGCGCAAGGCGGACGACGGGTTCGTGTGGCTCGGTCTGCACGAGCCGTCGGAGCTCGAGTTCGCCGGCATCGCGGACCTGTTCGATCTGCATCCGCTCGCCGTGGAGGACGCGGTCCACGCGCACCAGCGACCGAAGGTCGAGCGGTACGGGACGACGCTGTTCGCCGTGCTGAAGACGGTCTGTTACGTCGAGCACGCGGAGCTGACGGCCACCAGCGAGGTCGTCGACACCGGCGAGATCATGGTGTTCGTCGGCCATGACTTCGTCATCACGGTGCGGCACGGACGGCACGGGTCGCTCGGACCCGTGCGGGAGTCCCTCGAGGCGAATCCCGAGCAGCTCGCCAAGGGGCCCGCGGCGGTGCTGCACGCCATCGCGGACGGCGTGGTCGACGACTATCTGACGGTGATCGACGAGGTCCAGGCGGACATCGACGAGGTCGAGACGGAGGTCTTCGCGCGGAACGGGGCACGGGCCGACCCCGGCCGGATCTATCAGCTCAAGCGGGAGCTGCTGGAGTTGAAGCGGGCGGTGGCGCCGCTGTCCCGTCCGGTGCTCGAGCTGGCGGGGAGACCGTTCCCGGCCGTGCCGCCCGAGATACAGGCGTACTTCCGTGACGTGTCGGACCATCTGCTGCGGGCGGTGGAGCAGATAGCGGCGTTCGACGAACTGCTCAACTCGATTCTGCAGGCCCATCTCGCGCAGGTGACGGTCGCGCAGAACGAGGACATGCGCAAGATCACGGCATGGGCCGCGATCGTCGCGGTGCCGACGATGGGCTGCGGGATCTACGGCATGAACTTCGAGCACATGCCGGAGCTGCACTGGCGGTTCGGCTATCCGCTCATGCTGTCCGTCATCGCCGCGATCTGTTTCGTGGTGTACCGGGGCTTCAAGCGCAACGGATGGCTGTGACGAGGGGCCGCCGAGCCGGCGTCAGCCGCCGTTCCACGCGGGGTGGCGGGGGTCGTCGGCGCGGATGACGACATCGGCGTGCTCGGCGGGGGCGGTCTCGGTGTCGTAGCGGGCGAACGCCGGAAGCGTCCAGTGGTCGGGCTCGGGGGTGCGGCGGCGCAGGGCACCGGGCGACAGGCTCACATGGACCGTCAGGTCGAAGGGGAACCAGTGGTTCAGGAGGAGGGGGCCATGGAGCAACAGGACTCCGCCGGGCGCGAGTCGGACGGGGGCGCTGCGGGTGGCGCGGTCGGTGACCGGGTCCCACAGGTCGGGCAGGACGCGGCCGGTGCCGTCCGGTTCGAGGGGGCCGAACACCTCGCGCCACAGGGCGCCCGTGTCGAACCAGCCGGTGTAGTACGCCTCCACGTCCTCGTGTCCGTACTCGTAGCGGAGGGAGGCCGGGCGCAGGAAGCCTTCCGTGGCGACGGCCAGCGAAGACCGGCCGCGCACGCGCAGCGCCTCGTGGACGCGGGCCGCCAGGTCGCCGGGGCGGGCGGCCGGCGCCCCGTCGAAGGCCACCTTCGGCCAGGGGCCGCCGTCTGACGGCTTCAGGTCGAGCAGTCGCTCGGCGAGCGCGTCGCCGAGCCGTTCCCAAGTGATCGCTTCGAGTCGCACACGATCCATGATGCCGGGCGGCGCGGGGGCGGTGGCCGGGTGTCCGGGGTGGGCATGACGTCGGTATGAGCGGCGTCGATCCTCCTTTTCCCGTCACCCGCGGTCCTCTCGTCTTCCAGCCGGTCAAGCGGCGGCGGTGCGGCGCGTGCCGGAGCGGGCCGCTCGCGCTGCTGGTGCTCGAGGACGGGCAGCCGCGCTGTCTGGACTGCGCGGACCTGGGGCATCTGGTGTTCCTGCCGCGTGGCGACAGCGCGCTGACCAGGCGGGCGAGGGAGGAGAGCGGGCTGTCGGCGGTCGTGGTGCGGTTCCACCGGCGGCGGGGGCGTTACGAGCGGCAGGGGGTGCTGGTCGAGGAGGGCGGGCTCGTGCGGGCCGAGGCGCGGTGTCTGGCCGACGCGGAGGCGCGGGCCCGGCGCCGGGAGCGGGACGCCGCGCGGCGGGCGGCGGAGGACGTGCGGTTCGTGGCGGCGTTCGCCGCGGAGATCCGGCGGCTGTATCCCGGGTGTCCCGAGGTGCGGGCCCTGGCCATCGCCGGGCACGCGGGGTTGCGCGGCAGCGGGCGGGTGGGACGCAGTGCGGCGGGGCGGGCACTGTCGGAAGGGGCGGTGGCGGCGGCCGTGCGCGCCGCGGTGCGGCACGGGGACACCCCGTACGACCGCTTGTTGATGGCGGGGGTGGCGCGGAGGGAGGCGCGGAATCGGGTCGGTGGGGCGGTGCGGGCGGTGCTCGAGGAGTGGGCGGCGGGTGATCGAGCGGATTCGGGTGATGCGGCGGGGTGGGGTGACGGGACGGTTTCGGATGATTCCGGCGGTCCGGATCGGGGTGCGTGATCGAACGTGATGGTTTCGGTATGCGGAAGGTGTGCATACATGAGCGGAAACCTCTCCCCCTACCCGCACATGTGCGGCATGATCCCTTCACATAAACAGTCAGGGGGACAGATCAGGGGGGCAGCTGATGATCGAGGGGCCGTACTTCGTTCTGGTGGTGCTCGGGGCGTTGTGGTGCGGGGTCGCGTCCGGGGTGTTCGTCGCGTTCTCGACCCTCGTGATGCGCGGGCTGGGCGCGCTGCCGGCCGCGCGCGGGATCGCCGCGATGAACGCGATCAACGTCGCCGCGATGACCCCGGCCTTCATGGTCGTCTTCATGGGTGCGGCGCTGCTGTGCGCGGTGATCGCGGTCGTGACGTTCGTGCTCTGGCCGGAGCCCGGGACGGCTGAGTTGCTGGTGGGATGCGCGCTGTATCTGGCGGGATCGTTCGGCGTGACCATCGTGGCGAACATTCCGCGCAACGACGCGCTCGCCAAGCTGGCCGGTGACGAGGATTCGGAGCACAGCGCGGCGTACTGGCGTCGCTATCTGAGCGAGTGGACCCTCTGGAACCACGTGCGGGGCGGCGCCTCGCTCGCGGCGTCGGCGGCGTTCGTGCTCGCCCTGACCTGAGCACCCGGCCCGGTGGAACGGGCGAGGCGGACCAACCCGACGTATCGTGACGAACAGTGTCACAGCGTAGGGAGACGGCCGTGGCCTCGGACCCCAAGGGCTTTCTCACCACACCGCGACAGGAAGCGCCGCGCCGCCCCGTCGAGGAGCGGGTGCGCGACTGGGACGAGGTCTACGTCCCCGGCGGGCTGCTGCCGATCGTGGGCGCTCAGGCGGACCGGTGCATGGACTGCGGGATCCCGTTCTGCCACGAGGCGTGCCCGCTGGGGAATCTGATCCCGGAGTGGAACGAACTGGTCGCGCGGGACGACTGGCGCGCCGCGAGCGAGCGGCTGCACGCCACCAACAACTTTCCCGAGTTCACCGGGCGGCTGTGTCCCGCCCCCTGTGAGGCGGGCTGCGTCCTCGCCATCAACCAGCCCGCGGTGACCATCAAGAACGTGGAGGTGGCGATCGCCGACCGGGCCTGGGACGAGGGTTTCGTCGCCGCCCGGCCGCCGGAGCGGCTCAGCGGGCGGACCGTCGCCGTCATCGGTTCGGGGCCCGCGGGGCTCGCGGCGGCGCAGCAGTTGACGCGTGCGGGGCACACCGTCGCCGTGTACGAGCGGGACGACCGGGTGGGCGGGCTGCTGCGGTACGGAATCCCCTCCTTCAAGATGGAGAAGGCCCAACTGGACCGGAGGGTGGCCCAGTTGACGGAGGAGGGTGTGCGGTTCCGGACGTCCGTTGAGATCGGGCGGGACCTCGGGGCCGACCGCTTGCGGGCCCGGTACGACGCCGTGGTCGTCGCCACCGGGGCGACGGCGTGGCGGGAACTGGACGTGCCGGGAGCGGAGTTGGCCGGGGTCCATCAGGCGATGGAGTACCTGCCGCTCGCCAACCGGGTCGGCGAGGGCGATCTGGGGGTGTCCCCGCTCACCGCGGAGGGGAAGCACGTCGTCATCGTCGGCGGCGGGGACACCGGAGCGGACTGCCTGGGCACGGCGGTGCGGGAACGGGCGGCGTCCGTCTCGCAGTTGGACATCTACGCCCGGCCCGGTGACGCCCGCGACGAGGAGGCCGAGCCCTGGCCGACGTATCCGAAGCTGTACCGGTTGTCGGCCGCGCACGAGGAGGCGGGCGAGCTGCGGACGGCCCCGGCGGCCGACGCGGACGCGCGGCTCTTCGCGGCGTCGACGCTCCGCTTCACCGGGGACGCGGCCGGGCGGGTGCGGGAGGTGCACCTGGTCGAGGTGGACGCGGGGCGCAGACCTCGGGCCGGAACGGAGCGCACGCTGCCCGCCGATCTGGTGCTGATCGCGCTCGGGTTCCACGGCCCGGAGCACCGGGCCGGCGGACTCGTCGACCAGTTGGGGCTCGGGCTGGGCGAGCGGGGCGGGCTCGCGCGGGATGCCGCGTTCGCGACCGAGGTACCGGGGGTGTTCGTGGCCGGGGACGCGGGGCGGGGGCAGTCGCTCGTGGTGTGGGCGATCGCGGAAGGGCGGGCCGCCGCCGCGGCGGTCGACCGGTGGCTGACGGGGGCGACGCGGTTGCCGGTGCCGATCGAGGCGCACGATCGCCCCATGGGGGTGTGAGCCGCCCTCCGACCGCACGGGCCGTCCGGCGGCCGTGTCGGTGATCGTCTGTAGGCTGCGACCTCATGACGGGATCGGGGGCGGAACCGGGGGGTTCGAAGGCGGGGCCGGCGGCCGGTTCGTGGGTCGACTCGGCCGAGCGGCTCGGGGTCGACCTGCATCTGGAACTGTCGGGCTCGGGGAGCCGGCGGACCGCGCTGGCCGGCGCGCTGCGGGACGCCGTGCGGTCCGGGCGACTGCCGCCCGGGACCCGGCTGCCCCCGTACCGCGCGCTCGCCGCCGACCTCGGCGTCGCCCGCAACACGGTCGCCGACGCCTACGCCGAACTCGTCGCCGAGGGCTGGCTCACCGCCCGCCAGGGATCGGGCACCCGGGTCGCGGCGCGGGCCCGGCCGCCGGCCGGGGCCGGGAGGGTGCCGGAGGAGGCACTGGTACGCGATCCTGGGCCGGCGCACGATCTGCGGCAGGGGTCGCCGGACGCGTCGGCGTTCCCACGGGCCGCGTGGGCGGCGGCGTACCGGCGGGCCCTGGGCACCGCGCCCGCCGCCGCCTTCGGGCCCGGCGACCCACGGGGCCGCATCGAGCTGCGCACCGCGCTCGCCGAATACCTGGCGCGCTCGCGCGGGGTGCGCACCGTGCCCGGGCGCATCGTCGTCTGCTCGGGGTTCGCGCACGCGCTGCGGCTGCTCTACGGGGAGAAGGTGCTGCGCGGCCCGCTCGCCGTGGAGGAGTACGGGCTGGCGTTCCACCGGGAGCTGCTGGCCGGGGCGGGGGTGCGGACGGTTCCGCTCGCGGTCGACGAACACGGGGCGAGGGTGGCGGAGTTGAGCCCGTCCGGGAGCGGTGCGCGCGGGGTGCTGCTCACCCCGGCGCACCAGTTTCCCACGGGTGGGCCGTTGCGCCCGGAGCGGCGGGCCGCCGTGGTGGACTGGGCGCGCGGGCGCGGCGGGCTGGTGGTGGAGGACGACTACGACGGGGAGTTCCGGTACGACCGCAAGCCCGTCGGGGCGGTGCAGGGGCTGGATCCCGAGCACGTCGTGTACGTCGGGTCGGTGAGCAAGAGCCTCTCCCCCGCGCTGCGGCTGGGGTGGATGGTGCTGCCGGGGCGTCTGGTGCGGGACGTGGTCGCCGCGAAGGGTGAGCGGGAGGGGTGGACGAGCGCGCTCGATCAGTTGGCGCTCGCCGAGTTCCTGTCGTCGGGGTCGTACGACCGGCACGTACGGCGGATGCGGCAGCGCTACCGGGCGCGCCGGGATCTGCTGGTGACGGCGCTGGCCGAGCGGGCGCCGTGGGCCGAGGTCGGCGGGGCCGCGGCCGGGCTGCACGCCGTGGTGCGACTGCCCGCCGGGCGGGAGCGGGACGTGCTCTCCGCGGCGCGGGCGCGGGGGATCGCGGTGGAGGGGCTGACGGCGTTCCGGCATCCGGGGGCGGTGGGCGGCCCGGGCGGCGACGGCCTGGTCGTCGGCTACGCGGCGGCGGCCGAGCGGGCGTACGGGGCGGCCGTCGAGGCGCTGTGCGAGGTGCTCGCGCGGGTGGGCTGAGCGCAGGGGGACAAGTACGGGTGCGACACGACAAGTACGGGTGGGACACGACAAGCACGGGTGGCACGAGCGCGGCCGGGACCGGCGGGCCGCACAACGCCTCGACGGCAGCCGCCGCAAGCCACGACCCCAGCCCCGGCCCGACTCCGAATCCGGCCCGAGCCCCTGCCCCTGCCCTAGCCCCAGCCCCAGCCCCAGCCCCAGCCCCGAGCAGCCTCACCCGGCCACCCGCGCTCCGGTTCAGGACAGCAGGAAGTCCGCCGCCCCCGACTTCGCTCCCTCGATGAAGGCGGAGATCTCGCTGAGCGTGTAGATCAGTGCCGGACCGTCCGGATCCGAGGACTGACGGACGGCGACGCGGCCGTCGGCCAGCTTCATCGCTTCGAGGCAGTTGCCGCCGTTGCCGCCGCTCCAGGGCTTGTGCCAGCCTTCGCCGCCGAGGTCGCGCGCGGGCATGCCGTTGTAAACGGGCTCGCCGTCGACTCCTCGTATCCGGTCCTTGATCTGGTCCATTCACAGCTCCTTGCGGAGATCGCTCAGGATCTCCTTTGTGCGTGGTGCGGTTGCGGCATGTGCCGCCATGCGGTCCATGACTTCCAGGTGGGTGGCCACCTCGGGGCGCGCGTCGAGATAGACGGCGCCGGTCAGGTACTCGCTGTAGACCATGTCGGGCAGTTCCGGCACGGCGAACCGGAACAGCACGAAGGGTCCGTAGGTGCCCGGGTGCGGCCCGGACGAGAACTGGGCGACCTGCAGCGTCACGTTCGGCAGGTCGGTCACTTCGAGCAGCCGGTCGATCTGCCCGCGCATCACCGCCGCGTCGCCGACCGGGCGGAGCAGCGCCGTCTCGTCCATGACCATCCACAGACGCGGCGCGTCCTCGCGGGTGAGCAGGGCCTGGCGCTGCATGCGCAGAGCGACGTGCCGCTCGACGCGGTCCGGGTCGTCGACCAGTTCACGGCCGATCGCCCCGGACTTCAGCACTCCGCGCGCGTACTCCTCGGTCTGGAGCAGTCCGGGCACGAAGTGCGGCTCGTACGACCTGATGAGCGAGGCGGCGCCCTCCAGGCTCACGTACATGGAGAACCAGCCGGGCAGGATGTCGTGGAACCTCTGCCACCAGCCCGGCTTGTTCGCGTCCTCGGCCAGCTGCACGAACGCGGCGGCCTCGGTGTCGGCGACGCCGTAGGACTTCAGGAGCATCTGCAGGTACGGAATCTTGAGCGCGACCTCGGCGGTCTCCATGCGGCGAACCGTCGCGGCGGTTACGCGGAGTACTTTCGCCGCGTCCTCGCGCTTGAGGCCGGCGGCCTCGCGCAGATCCTGGAGACGGCGGCCGAGAACGACCTGACCGACCGTCGGCGCGGACCGCGGTTCACTCACGCCGCATCCCTCCCAGCAGTCCGACGCGTCGTCCGACTCGTTGTCCCAGTGTCTGAAGTCAGCCGCGCCCGGACGCGCACGACCGTGCGAGAAAGCCGAAAACCGGCCGTTCAGCGGCCGATCGCCGGTACTTTCCCACACGGTTCGTATCCAGGAGCCGCCGCGCGGCGGGCTGTAGCCAGCAGTCTGCCATGCCTGCTCCGCGAGGCACACTGCACTCTGCACTTTTCAGAGTGGCTCTTGCCAAGTGTTCACGACGGGGCGATAGTGGCAAGCGTGATTCCGTCCGCGCCCTTAGGAACAGCAGCCGACGAAGCTACGCTCGGTGACCGTTTGGGTACGTCGCCCTTGTTCTCGGTCCGCCGCAGCAGCTTCGAGCTGGCTCCCCACCCGGGCTCCGCCGCGCAGGCCCGGCGCATGACGCGCACCCAGCTGACCGGGTGGGGCGCGTGCGAGGACACCTGCGACGCGGCGGCCCTCGTCGTGTCGGAGCTGGTGACCAACGCCATCGTGCACACCGCCAGTCGCCGCATCCACTGTGAGCTGCACGATCTGCGCGGCGACGAGGGCGACGGGCAGGGCGAGCGCGTGCGGATAGCCGTCCGCGACGAGGGACGCATGCTGGGCGGCACCCGCCCCGCCGGCCGGATCGCGCCCGAGGAGGAGCACGGCAGGGGGCTGCTCCTGGTCGCCGCGGTCTCCACGGCGTGGGGCGCCCAGGAGACCGGTCCCGGTCTGCTGGTCTGGGCGGAACTGCCGCGGCAGGCCGACGCGGGGAGCACGGATCCCGGGCCGGTGCCCGACGTGCCCGACGGAAGCGGCTGGGCCTGGTGAGACCGGCGCCTCCACACGGCCCCGGTACCTCGGGATGACGCCGGTGTGAACGACTGCCCGGACCGGCCGGGCGAAGAGCGACAAGCGTGCTGAACGGGAACGGATGGGCGTGGTGACGACGGGCACTTTGCGGACGATGCAGCTGGACTCGCTGGCCGGACTCGCCCGGCGACGGCGCACTCGGCATCCGCATCCACCCGCACCCGTTCGTCTGGCCGTGCCGGACGGCATGACCGCGCCGCTCGGCTGCGACGCGGTGGCCGTGCCCGAGAGTTTCGCCCGCGCGATGTCGCGGCGGCTGCCCCGGATGGGGTGCGTGTACGCGGCCGACGGGCACTGGTGGTGGCTCGTGCCGTCGGATTCGGACGTGGCGCTCGAATGGCCCGCCCCGGCGCGCTACACGGCGGGCGCCGTGGTGCCGGACGCGGCGCGGGTCCCGGATCTCATCCACTGCCCCGAGGGCGCGGTGCCGTACACCCCGCCGATTCCGCTGTATCTGGCGCTGTGCCGGGTGACGGGGACGACGCCCGTCTGGTCCCGCTCGGTCGGCACGTCGTGAACCGCGCCTGAAGCGTGCCGGAGTGCTCTGCCTGCTCGGACCGCTCACCGGCGAGGACGTCGGGGCTCCCGCTCCCGGCGTCCCGCGCCGAGTCCCCCGTCCGCACGGTTCGGCTCCGACGCCTTCGGCGATGAGGACGGTCCCGATCGGTTTCTCCGTGAAGGAACCGGTGGTGCCACCACCGTAGCCGCGCACCGGCGCGGCGTCTCGGCCCGGGCGCGGTCGGTGACGTGCTCAGGTCACCATCCGGCCAGGATCAGCCCACGGGCTGCGGCGCCGCCTCTCGTACGATCACGAGGAACGCGTCCGTCGCCAGGTCCATGACGACCTCGGCCGCCCTGCCCTCCAGCCGGCACCGGTTCGCGAACTCCTCCGCGGGCCAGGAGCCGCGGGGCCCTCCGGCCGGGAACCTCTGCAACACCACTCGTCCATTGATCATCGCTCGTCCCTGTCCCCCGTGTCGTGCCTGAATCCCGGGCTCCGGAACGGTCCCGGCGCCCTGTGTGAAGGAGAACGCTGACAGGACGGGCGGGGACTCGCAACGTGACGAGAATGACACCGAGTTGAGACGAGGTCAGGTCGCGCGGGACGGCCGTCAGTCGACGTACTCGTCGTGATAGCGCACGCGCGCACTGCCCGCGGGCGCCCCGAGGGACGTCGCCCGCCCCTCCGGTTTCTCCCATGCTTCCTGCCGGCCGAGGGCGGTGAGGTCCAGGAGGTTCGTGGTGAAGCCGATGTTGTCCAGGCCGCGGTCGAAGGCCGAGTACGTGTGGAAGATCCGCTCGCCCGTGCGCAGGAAGCAGCTCAGCCCGGGCCGCTCCTGGAGGCCGGGGTCCGCGGTTCCGTCCGGTTCCGCCCGCACGGTGGCGCCGAAGTCCTGGTTGAAGTCGCTCAGGCTGGAGGAGTACCAGGGCAGGGTCCAGCCCAGCCGCGCCTTGAACGGCAGGATCTTGGTGAACGGGGCCCGGGACACCGCCGCGAACGCCGTGCCGCGGGCCCGCAGGTGGGCCAGGTGCCCGATCTGGTCGAGGAAACCGGAGCAGCTGGTGCAGCCCGCGTCCCACTCCGGCGCGAACATGAAGTGGTAGACGACGAGTTGGGACCGCCCCTCGAACAGGTCGAGGAGTTCGGCCTTGCCGTCGGGGCCCTCGAACGCGTACGCCTTGTCGACCTCCACCATGGGCAGCTCGCGCCGCCGCGTGTTCAGCGCGTCGCGCGCCCGGGTCGCCGTCTTCTCCAGGGCGAGCAGCTCCTCGCGTGCGGCCTGCCACTCCTGGCGGGTGACCACCTTCGGCAGCCCCATGGTTCCTCCTCGAGTCGGGTCTCTCGCAGGGGGTGACCGGGGTCGGGCGCGGAACTCATCGGTCCCGGGAAGAAAAACTTCGCGGAGTCTCAGGTGTCGTAGGTCTGGATCCGCCGGCCGTGGCCGCGCTCGACGAGATCGGGCAGCAGTTCGGCCAACTCCCCTGCGACCGAGGGGACGTCGACGCTGGTCAGCCGTCCGTCGCGCATCAGGACGCGGCCGTCGACGATCGTGGTGCGGACGTCGGCGGAGCGGGCGCTGTGCACGAGCGTCGCGGCCAGGTCGTGCACGGGCTGGGTGTGCGGGCCGCTCAGGTCGACGAGGACGAGGTCGGCGCGGCGGCCGGGCGCGAGGGAGCCGACGGTGTCGCCGAGCCCGACGGCGCGGGCGCTGTCCAGGGTGGCGTGGCGCAGGGCTTGACGGGCCGTCAGCCAGCGGGGATCGCGCTCGGCCCGCTTCTGGACCAGCGCGGTGAGGGTCATCGCCTCCCACACGTCGAGGGTGTTGTTGGAGGCGGCGCCGTCGGTGGCGAGGCCCACGTGCGCTCCGGCGTCGACGAGGGCGCGGACGGGCGTCGTGTCCCAGCCGAACTTCAGATAGCCGCGGGGCGCCGACGCGACCCCGATCCGGCCGGTCGCCGCCCGCAGCGCGGGCAGGTCGCGGTCCAGGATGCCGGTGCCGTGGGCGATGAGGACGTCGACGTCGAGGAGGCCGGTGTCGCGGAGCACGTCGATGGGGGTGCGGCCGTGGCGGGCGAGGCTGGTGTCGGTCTGGGCGCGGTTCTCGGCGGCGTGCAGATGCACCGGCAGGCCGTGCTCGGCGGCCAGTCGGGCGGTGGCCGCGAGGTCGTCGTCGCTCACGGTGTACGGGGCGTGCGGGGCGAGGGAGGTGGTGATGCGGCCGCCTGCGCGGCCGCGCAGGCCGAGGGCGCGGTCCAGGGATCGGGCGCGCCCCTCCGCTCCCTGGGAGGAGAAGTACGCCTCTCCGAGGTTGGCGCGCAGCCCGGTCTCCTCGACGGCGTCGGCGATGACGTCCGTCGCGAAGTAGTGGTCGGCGAAGCAGGTGACGCCGCCGCGGATCATCTCGGCGCAGGCCAGGCGGGCGCCGAGGGCGATGACGCGCGGGGTGAGGTTGGACTCGATCGGCCAGATCCAGTCGTTGAACCACTCCTGCTCGGGCCGGTCCTCGACGAGGCCGCGCAGGGTCACCATCGGGCTGTGGGTATGGCAGTTGATCAGGCCGGGCAGGGCGACGAGGCCCTCGGCGTCGATCCGTTCGCGGCTCGGCGACGCGGCGGCGCCGGCGCTGTCGGTGATCTCGGCGATGACGCCGGCGCGGATCACGAGGGCGGTGTCCGGGACGAAGCGGATCCCGTCGGCGGCCCGTCGGGGGTCGGTTTCGGCCGGATCGGCGTGCAGCAGGGCGGTGCAGCCGGTGACGATCAGGTCGGCGGGGACGGCGGGAGCGGCGGCCATGGGGTCACGGTAGCCGCGTCCGCTGAGCACGCACTGTTGTCCGCTGAGCCGTACGCCATCACAATGCTCATGCCAACACGGCAGACGTACACCCCACCCATGCACCACGCTCGCACGGGAGAGGACCCCCCACATGAAGAAGTCACTCGCCGCCGCGGTCTTCGGCGTCGCGATGATCGGCGCAACGGCCGCTCCGGCCATGGCGGCTGACGATGCGTCGGCCGCCGCCCCCAGAGCCACCGCGGTGTCCTTCGCCGGCACGGTCGCGCTCAGCAACTGTTCCGGTTCCGTCGTCCGCGTCCCCAACTCCCAGCCGTCCGACCCGGCCCTGGTGATGTCGAACGGCCACTGCCTGGAGTCCGGTTTCCCCGGTCCGGGCGAGGTCGTGGTCAACCAGGCGTCGTCCCGTACGTTCAGCCTCCTGAACTCCGCCGGCAGCAAGGTCGCGACGCTGCGGGCGAGCAAGGTGGCGTACGGCACGATGACGGACACGGACGTCTCGCTGTACCAGCTCACCTCCACGTACGCGCAGATCGAGAGCTCGTACGGGATCAAGGCCCTGGAGCTGTCGGCCGCCCACCCGACGCAGGGCACGGCGATCAGCGTGGTCTCCGGGTACTGGAAGAAGAAGTACAACTGCTCGATCGACGGCTTCGTCTACCGCCTGAAGGAGGGCGAGTGGACCTGGAAGGACTCGGTCCGCTACACCTCCGCCTGCCAGACGATCGGCGGCACCTCCGGCTCCCCCGTCCTCGACCAGGCGACCGGCAAGGTCGTCGCCGTGAACAACACGGGCAACGAGGACGGCCAGCAGTGCACGGACAACAACCCGTGCGAGGTGGACCAGAACGGCAAGGTCACGGTGCGCCAGGGCATCAACTACGCGCAGGAGACGTACGGGATCGTGCCGTGCGTCGTGACCGGCAACAAGATCGACCTGTCGGCGCCCGGGTGCGCGCTGCCCAAGCCCTGACGACAGCGGCCGGACGCTCCCCTTTCCCGGGGCGTCCGGCTCCGGGCGTCAGGCGGCCAGCTCCGCGAGGAGTCCGCCGATCCGTTCGGCGCACTGGGGCGGTACGCGTCCGGTGTCGTCGACCTGCACCGCGCACGCGGTGGTCGTGTCGACGAGCCGTTCCAGCACGACGGTCACCTGACGGGCCCCGTCCGAGTGCCGGGCCACGACGGGCAGTTCGGCGGCGGCGAGCTCGACGGCGGCCCGCGCCTGGGCCAGCGTCCGGTACGCCTCGCGGCGCAGCGCCCACCGCCTGGCCCGGTCCTGCGGCCGCCCGGAGTCCTCGCTCAGTACGTACCGTACGTAGGCGTGGGCGGCCTCGCGCGCGACGGCGACCCGCACCCGCACACCGCCGCCGCGGTGGGCGCCGGGCCCCGGAAGGTGCCCGGCGACCAGCACGATGGCGCAGGCGAGCAGCGTCTCGGTGATCCGGCCCGCCGACGCCTGCGGCTCGCCGCCCACCATGACGAGGGACAGCACGAGCACGGTGACGACCGCGGTCTGCGCGGCGAAGTGCCGGGTGGCGACGGGGATCAGTGCCCCGCACAGCGCCACGAGCGCGACGAGCCCGGCGGGGCGGGGCAGCAGCGCGGCGAGTCCGGCGAACGCGGCGGCGCCCGCGACGGTCCCGGCGGCCCGGCACAGCGCGCGCGAGGCGAGCGGCCCGAGGTCGGGCTTGACGAGGAAGACGGCGGTGGCGGGCAGCCAGTACCAGTGCAGGGGGTGCAGGGCCTGGGCGACGGCGGCGCTGGCCCCGAAGGAGAGCCCGACGCGCAGCCCGTACTCGCGCCCGCCGGGACCGGCCGCTCCGCTCAGCAGGGTCCGGAGGCTGTTCCTGCGCCGCGGCTGGGCGGGCGCCCGGCCTCCGTCGAACACCTCGGCGGCCCGCAGCAGCGCCTCGTCGAGCGCGCGCAGCCCCGCGTCGCAGCGGGTCGGCGCGGGCAGCGGCCCCACCGCGGACCCGGTCCGTACGGCGGCGGCGAGTCGGCGCGGCCCCTCCGCGGCCCGCCCGGGCACGGCCTTTCCGGCCCAGGCCAGCGCGGTGGCGGCCTCGGCGAGCGGCAGCGCGGCGATGTACCGCGCCCGCAGCCGCCGGGTCGCGGCGCCGCCCGTGCGCAGGGCGTCCTGCGCCTGGTCGAGCGCGGCGGTCAGGGCGGCGCGGCGGGCCCGGGAGTCGGTGTGCCCGGCGGCCTCGATGAGCTGGGCCACGGCCTCGTACACCGCGGCGACGGCGAGGCGCTCACCGTCGTAGAGATAGCCGAGGCCGCGGCCGGGGCTCCGGCGCGCGGCGGGTGAGGGCAGGGCGACGCGCAGCGCGATCAGCCAGGCGGCGCCGCCGGCGAACAGCAGCGCCCGCTGCCAGCCGGCCTCGGGCAGCGGCATCCCGGCGCCGATGGCCACGGTTACCAGCACCTGGGTACCGGCGGCGGACGCGACGGGACCGACGGCGCTGACCGCCCCGCCGAGGAGCCCGAGCAGGGCGAACGCGGCGACGATCACCACCCCGTACCCGAACCCGCCGCCCTCTCCGGCGAACGGGCTGAGGGCCGTACCGACGATCATGCCCGCGCCCCCGGCGAGCGCGGGCACGCCGAGGCGGGTGAGGGCGGCGAGCCGGGGTCCCGGCCGGTCGTTGACACCGGCGAGCATGGCGCCGAGGGCGAGCAGGACCCCGCTGGACGGGCTTCCGGCGAGGACGCCGGCCAGCAGCAGCGGTCCGGCGGCGAGCGCGCCGCGCAGGACGGCGGGCCACGGGACCGGGGCGCGCTGGGCGCGCAGGGCGTGCCCGAGCCAAGGGGGAAGCGGGCGGCGGGGCAAGACGGGCTCCTGTCGTACACGGGGGTACCGGACGACGTCGGCCAGACCTGAACTGGTCCTTCTACGGTAACGGCTGTTCATGGAGAGGAAGGAACGCCCGCATTTCCGCAATGTGACACTTGACCGTGCCCACACCACTGCCCACCCCATCCGACGACGGCTGGCCGGACGCGCCCGGCGACACGGCGCTGACGATCCACGTCCCCGAGGCGGACCCGCTGGTCCGCACCCCGGCGCGGGCGCATGTGACGGTCCTCTATCCGTTCCTCCCCCTGCCCCGGGTCACCGGGAACACGGACAGGACGCTGCGCGACGTGATCGCGGCGACCCCGGCCTTCACCCTCACCTTCCGCGAGGTGCACCGCTGGCCGGGCGTCCTCTACCTTGCACCGTCCCCCGCGGATCCCCTGCGCGCCCTCACGAAGGCCCTGCGCCACCACTGGCCCGAGGCGGTCCCCTATCGCGGCGTCTTCGGCGCCGAGGGCCTGGACCCGCATCTGACGCTGGCGAGCGGCGCGGGCACGGACGAGACGCCCGCCACCGACTTCACCCCGCACCTCCCGCTGCGCGCGCCGGTCACCGAGGTGCGACTGATCGTGTCGGACGGCGCCGGAACTCCGTGGCGGGACCTGCGCGCCTATCCGTTGGGCACTGCCTGACGGGCGTCGGCGACGGCGGCGGCCAGCAGCTCCTCGGCCCGGTCGACGAGTTCGACGAGCCCGAGGCCGGGGTCGGTGACGAGGGCGTCGATGCCGCGCAGTCCGGCCCGCTCCAGGAGCCGCTTCTCGTTGGTGACCCACTCGCCGCGCGCGGCGAGCACCGCGTGCGCGGCCGACAGGGCGGCGACGGCGACGGCCCCGGCGACCTCGGTCCGCCCGCCCTTCGGCGCGTTCCCGGCCCGCGCGTAGTGCAGGGTCATGCGGGCGCGACCCCACCACTCCTCGGGCGCGGCCCTCCGCAACGCCTGCGGATACCCGTCGGGTTTCGGCGCCGTGCCGCGCAGGACGCGGTTGAAGGCGAGTTCGGCGACGACGAGGTAGCTCGGGATCCCGGCGAGGTGGAACATCAGCGCCTCCACGCGGAACCGTCCGGCCTCGGCGTCGGCCAGGACCCGCTCGAGGTCGTCGAGATCGCGGTAGTGCACGTCGACGCGCCGGCCCTCGACGTCGAACCAGCCCCCGCCATTGAAGACCCCGCCGCCCCATCCGCCGATCTCGGTGGCCTCCCCCTCCCAGCCGACCGCCCGCAGGTGCCGCGGCGCGAACAGCCCCTCGCCGCCCCGGTAGTAGACGGCGGTGTCCCAGTCGCTGTCGGGGGTGTGGGTGCCCTGGGCGCGGGAGCCGCCGAGGGCGACGGCGTGGACGCCGGGGAGGGCGGCCAGGGTGTCGGCGAGGCGGTCGAGGAAGGCGGTGTCGGCGGTGTCGGTGTGGGCGGTCGGTGCGGGCATGGGGGCACGGTATCCGTCGGCCCCGTCCCGGCGCCGCCCCGTTTCGCACACACGATCCACCCAGGTGAATCACAAGGTCATCAACTGCATCCAGAAACGGTGACGTTGACGAAGGACAGGAGGCTGGACCAGGAAGAACCCGCCGCCACCGGTATCCGAGCAGGCAGCACACGCATCGGAGAGGCGCCACAAGACGCGCCGTATCGTATGTATGTACGCATGAGACCGGGGTAATCGCACGCGTGCGGGGAGAATTATTCACACGACGAGAGGCAGGACTGGCGGCAATGAGTACCGTGGCAGTTCAGGAACAGGCGCACATCACGGCCGACCAGGTCGAGGCGAGTCTGATTGAGCGCGCCTACGCCGATCCCGCCTCCGTGCGGCCGAAGGACGCCCGCGAGCTGGGCAGGCACTTCTTCGACCGTCTCGCCCAGCTCGAAGAGGGCACGCACGAGTACAGCTACGTGCGCAATGTCCTGATCGAGATGAACCTCTCCCTCGTGCGGTACGCGGCCTCGCGCTTCAAGCACCGCGGCCAGGAGGAGATGGAGGACATCGTCCAGGTCGGCACGATCGGTCTGATCAAGGCCATCGACCGGTTCGAGCTGACCCGCGAGGTCGAGTTCACCTCCTTCGCCGTTCCCTACATCGTCGGTGAGATCAAGCGCTTCTTCCGCGACACCTCGTGGGCCGTGCACGTGCCGCGCCGGCTCCAGGAGGCGCGGATAGAGCTGTCCAAGGCCACCGAGGAGCTGCACACCCGGCTGGGCCGCTCGCCCTCGACGGCGGAGCTGGCCGAGCTGATGCAGCTCGACGCGTCGGAGGTCGCCGAGGCGCAGAAGGCGTCCAACGGCTACAACAGCGTCTCCCTCGACGCGGCCGTCAACGGGTCGGACGACGAGTCCGACACCATGCTCGCCGACTTCATCGGAGTCGACGAGGACCGGTTCGAACTCGTCGAGAACTTCCACTCCCTCGCGCCGCTGGTCGCCGATCTGAACGAGCGGGACCGTCGTCTGATCCACCTGCGCTTCGTCGAGGAGCGCACCCAGCAGGACATCGCCGACGAGCTCGGCTACTCGCAGATGCACGTCTCCCGTCTGATCACCAAGGTCGTGGGCAAGCTCCGGGCCGGCCTGATGGCCGCCGAGTGACACCCTTCCTCCCCTCTTCCTGACAAGCCTCTGCGCCGCCCGTTCGAACGGGCGGCGCAGAGGCTTGTCAGGGTGGTCAGCTCGTGCGCGCGGTCTCCGCCGGGCTCCGCCACTCCCCCGTCGGCGCCTCGACCACGTCGAGGAACATCTGGTCGGCCTCCGGCCAGCGTGCGTGCACCGCCCGCTTGATGCGCTCGCTGACCAGCTCCAGCTGCTCGCTCTCCAGACCGGGAACCAGGTCGACCCGGGCCGCGACCAGTGTCGAGTCCATCCCGAGCCGCATGATGTGCAGGGCCGCCACGGCCTCGATCTCCGGCTGGGCGTCGAGCAGTTCATGGATGTCGTGGTGCAGCCGCGGGTCGCCCTCGCCGATCAGCTGGTCGCGGGCGCTGCGGCCGAGGCGGTAGGCGACGAACACCAGCAGCACCCCGATGATCAGGGACGCGGTCGCCTCCCACTCGATGTGGCCGGTGGTCCTGTGCAGCACCAGGCCGGCCGCCGCCAGCACGACACCGACGACGGCGGTGGCGTCCTCGGCGAGCACGGTGCGCAGCGTCGGGTCCGAGCCGATGCCGTCGCCGGGCTGTTTGCGCACCTGGTGCACGGCGCGGGCCAGCGAGGTGCCCTCCGCGAGGAAGGCGACGCCCAGCACCGCGAGCCCGACGACGAACCCGCTCGCCGACTCCTCGGCGCCGCCCTGGGTGAACGCCTCGAACGCCTGGAAGAAGGAGAAGCAGCCGCCCATGACGAAGATTCCCACGGCGGCGAGGAGCGACCAGAAGAAGCGCTCCTTGCCGTAGCCGAAGGGGTGTTGGCGGTCGGCGGGGCGCCGGCTGCGCCGCAGGGCGGCGAGCAGGAACACCTCATTGAGGCTGTCGGCGACCGAGTGGGCCGCCTCGGACAGCAGCGCGGGCGACCCGGCGAAGAGTCCGCCGACCGCCTTGGCGACGGCGATCAGCAGATTCGCGCCGAGCGCCACCAGCACGGTGAACCGCGTCTTGCGGTCCTCCGCGTTCTCGGGTCCGGGTGATGTGTCGGTCGGTTCATCGGTCACGTCGACATCTCGCAGTCGTCGGGGAAAGGGGAAGCGCTTGGCAGCGAACTTCCGGATAACCGGGGCCCATGCCCCTAAACCCGACGGTCCCGCGGGCCGACACGCCGGTGACTACCGGGCCGCGAGCTGCTTCAGGTCGACCGTGTCCCCGGCCGCGGGCTGTTCCGGCCGCACGGGCTTGCCGTAGTCGGAGAACGTGGTCGTCTCCGGGGCGCTGCCGCCGGTGGTGGTCACCTTGAGGATGTAGGGCTCTCCCTCGGCGGCGACGTAGAGGGTCGTCTTCTCGCCGCCCTTGCTCTTGTGCAGGGCCAGCGCCTTCGTGCCGTCGATGGTGCTCGTGTCGCCCTTCTTCAGGCCCTGGCGCTCGGACTTGTTCTCGTCCATCGCGGCGAGCAGGCCCTGCTTGTCGCACAGGCCGGTGATCTGGTTGTCCTGGGCGGGGACCTCGACCCATTTGCCGGCGACCTTCGGCACGATCTTGCCGGCGCCGGGCTGCTGCTTGAGGCTGGTGCGCCAGTACTGCTCGTCGCCCTTGAGGTAGAACGTGGCCTTCACGTGTCTGACCTCGGCCTTCGCGCCCGACATGGTCACCGTGCCCTGGCAGTTCTTCTCCTGGTCGACCGCGAGGTCGATGGCGACCGGTTCGCCGCCGCTCTGGCTCACCTTCCCCTTCATGTGCAGGGACTCGGCCTTGCGCGTGGCGGCCACCGCCTTGTCGGCGATCCGGTCCGCGCTGTCCCCCTTGAACGCGTCGTCGCCGTCGTCCCCGCCGCCGCACGCGGCCAGGCCGGTGACGGATATGCCGGCGACGATGCATGTTGCGACTGTCCGTGCGATGCGCACCAGACCGCCTTTCCGCGGGTGCTTCCGCGCCCGCTCACCGAGTGTTCAGGATGAAGAAACGCCCGGTTACCCCTGGCGATCGCGGAAACACCCGGAGGTCGTCATTCCGAAAAATAGGTCTCAAACAGCGCGGTTCCGTCAACCACGGGCGTTCCGCGCAAGTTCGAGCCCCTTGGCCGCCCACCAGGCCCCCGCCACCGGGCCGCCCCGGCACGTCCCGTCCGACTCCCCCGGCCGCTTCACCCAGAGGTACGCGTCCACCAGCGGGTCCCCGGTGCGCGTGGTCGGCGGGGTGCCCAGCGCCCGGCCGGGCGGGTTGCACCACGCGTCCGCGCCCGCGTAGGGGCCGTTGCCGTTCCTGCTGGTGTCGACGACGAGGTGCTTGCCGCCACCCAGGGCCGTCACCAGCCGTCGCCCGTAGTCTGAACTTTCGGCATTCGTACGGTAGTTGGAGACGTTCAGCGCCACCCCGTCGGCCTTGGCCACGCCCGCCGCCCGGAGCGCCGCCGCCAGCTGCCACACGTCCGGGATCCAGCTGGCGTTGCCCGCGTCCAGGTACACCCGGGCGCGCGGGAGCGCCGAGAGCCGGTTCACCGCGTAGGCCAGCAGTCCGTCGCGCTCCTTCGTGTCGGCACCGGCGCAGCCCGCCACCGTGGAGGCCACCGCGTCCGGCTCCACGATCACGTACGCGGAGCGTGCACCGATCCCCGAGGCGAAGGAGTCGACGTAGGCGCGGTAGGCCGCCGCGTCACCGGCGCCGCCCGCCGAGTGCAGGCCGCAGTCGCGGTGCGGGATGTGGTAGGCGACCAGGACCGGGGTGCGGCGGGCGCGGGTCGCCGCCAGGGTGACGGAGCGGACCGCGGGGCCGGGGTTCGCGCCGTTGAGCCAGGTCGCCTGGGAGCGGGTCGCGATGCGGTCGATGAGCCGGGCCTCGTCCGTCCGGCCCTGCGCGCGGTAGGCCGACGCCTGACGGGCCGCCGCGGTGTCGGGGTCCACCCAGAAGGTGGCGGCCGGACCGTCCGAGGGGGCCGCGGCCGTCGCCGGGGTCAGGGTGAGGAACGCGGTCAGCAGAGCGCCCAGGACGGGGCGCGGAGACATGAACATGGCCGGATGATCGTCGGGGACCCGGCCCAACAGGCCCCGCGACGGGCCGGGTTGTCCCCGAATGCACTCGTTCGGCCGCGCCCCGCACCCGGGTCAGGAGGCGGCCCGCTCCGCCCGGCAGATCACCCCGTACAGGCCCGCGGCCACCGCGGTGCCGATGAACCACGAGTACGCGGCGACCTCGTCGAAGTACGGCACCAGGGCCAGCACGACGGCGAGCGCCGCCGACGGGACGAAGGCCGCGAGCGCCTTCGGGTTCACGCCCCGGCGGTAGTAGTAGCGGGAGCCGGGCGTCGCGTCGAAGAGGGCGGCGGTGTCGATCCTGCCGCGCTTCACCCAGAAGTAGTCGAGCATGATGACGCCGAACAGCGGGCCCAGGAAGGCGCCCAGGCCGCCGAGGAAGTAGTTCACGACGTTCGGGTTCGAGTACAGGTTCCACGGCGTCACCACGAGCGCGGCCACCGTCGAGATCGCTCCGCCGATCCTGAACGTGATCTTCTGCGGCCAGACGTTCGCCAAGTCGTAGGCCGGGGAGACGAAGTTGGCGACGATGTTGACGCCCATCGTGGCGATGGCGAAGGTCAGCGCGCCGAAGATCAGGACCCAGGTGTTGCCGATCCGCGCCACCAGCAGCGCCGGGTCGGTGATCGCCTCGCCGAAGACCTCGACGCTGCCCGCCGTCACCACCACCGAAAGGACCACGAAGGCGGTGGAGTTGACGGGCAGGCCCCAGAAGTTGCCGCGCCGGACCGTCCGGTAGTCGGGGGCGAAGCGCGAGAAGTCGCAGAAGTTGAGCATGAGCGTGCCGTACGTCGCCAGGATCAGGCCGATCGCGCCGAACCACTGCCGGAACTGCTCGCCGGTCGAGACCGGGTGCGGGGTGGTGGTGAGCGAGATCGTCCAGCCGGCCTTCGCCCAGATCCAGATCGCCAGGGCGAGCATCACCACCCAGATCGCCGGGCCGCAGAAGTCCTGGAACTTGCGGACCGACTCCATGCCCCGCGTGATGATCAGGAACTGCACGAGCCACAGCGCCAGGAAGGAGGCCCAGCCCAGCGCGTGCAGGCCGAGGAACGAGTGGCGCGTCCACGACTCCGTGCCGGGGAACGCCGCCAGCACCATCACGTTCACCGCCACCGACGCCAGATACGTCTGGATGCCGTACCACATGATGGCGATCACGGCCCGGACCAGCGCCGGGATGTTGGCGCCCCAGACGCCGAAGCCGATCCGGCCGACGACCGGGAACGGCACGCCGTGGCGCTGGCCGATGCGGCCCATCGCGTTGCAGCCCGCATAGATGATCACGAAGCCGATGAGCAGGGCCGTGAAGATCTGCCAGGCGTTGAGGCCGAGCACCAACAGGCCCGCCGCGAAGGTGTAGTTGCCGAGGTTGTGGACGTCGGACATCCACAGGGCGAAGAGGTCGTAGACCTTCCAGGTGCGTTCCTTCTCGCCCGCGGGTGCCAGGTCCTCGTTGACCAGACGGGGATCGGGGACGAAGTCACCGCCGCCCCACGACGACGCCTTCACCGGTTCGGCCACGGACATGGGAGCCTCCTGGGTCCTGGGACACCGCTTTGGTATACCAAAGCGCCGCCATGGTCCCGCTCCGGGCAACTCCCGGCAATATCCGCGCAGTTACGTCTCGGTAAATCGCCACGGCCCGGATCGGCGAGGATGGGGGCATGACGACGGCTGAACCGCTGGGCGCGGTGCGCGAGCGGGTGCTCGGGGCGTTGCGCGGGGACATCGTCGCGGGGCGGCTGCGGCCCGGCGACCGGCTGGTCGAGCGGGAGCTGGCCGAGCGGTTCGGGGTGTCACGGGTGCCGGTGCGCGAGGCGGTACGGGCGCTGGTCGCCGAGGGCTTCGTCACCTTCGACACGCCCCGGCGCGCGGTCGTGCGCACGCTCACCCGCGCCGATGTCGCCGAACTCTTCGAGCTGCGCGAGGCGTTGGAGGTGTACGCGGCCGGGCTCGCCGCCGAGCGGGCGACCGGGGACGACCTGGCACGGCTGGCGCTGCTGCTCGACCGCGCCGCCGGGGCGACCCGCGCGGACGACGCCGAGACCCTGACCGACGTCAACTCCCGCTTCCACGACGACCTGCTCGCCCTGGCCGGGAACGGCCTGCTCGTCACCGTCATGCAGCCGGTCGCGGGCCGGCTGCGCTGGCTGACCCGGCGCAACGAGGAATGGCCGCAGCAGCTCGCCGAGCACCGCGAGCTGTACGCCGCCGTGGCCGCGGGGGACGCGGAGCGGGCGCGGGCGGTGGCCCTGGCCCACGTACGGACCAACTACCGCTCCACCGTGCGCCATCTCTTCGGCGACGCGGAGCCGGCTCCGGGCAAGGCCTAGGCGCCGCCGAACCTGTCGGTGGCGGCGACCAGGTGCTCCACGATTCCGTCCGCCCCCGCGTCGTGCCCCGCCTCGTCCACCATCACCAGCTCCGCGTCCGGCCAGTCCCGCGCGATCCGCCACGGGATGCCGATGAGGTTGTTGAGGTCCAGCGTCCCCTGCACCAGCACCCCCGGGATCCCCTCGAGCAGCGGCAGATCGCGCAGTACGGCGTCGGGGCCGCCCAGGAAGTGGTCCTGCGCCCAGTAGTGGCTGACGGTGCGCGCGAAGCCGTAGCGGAAGACGGGGTCCTGGTAGCGGGGCACGGAGCGCGGCGGCAGCGAGGCCATCGCCGTCTCCCAGTCCGTCCAGGCGAGCGCCGCGCGCTCGCGCACCCGGGGGTCGGGCGATTCCAGGAGCCTGCGGTAGGCGTCCGCGAGGTCACCGTCCCGGTCCTGCTCGGGGACGCCCGACACGAACGCCGCGTGCGCCTCCGGGAAGACCTTGCCGAGTCCGCGCATCATCGTGCGCACCTCCTCCCGGCTCCCCGTGGCGAGGCCGGTGAGGACCAGTGCGGTCACGGCGCCGGGGTGCGTCTGCGCGTACCGCAGGCCGAGGACCGAGCCGAAGGAGAGGCCCGCGACCAGCCACCGCTCGATGCCGAGGTGCGCCCGCAGCAGTTCCAGGTCGGCGACGAGGTGCGGGATCGTGTTGACGCTCATGTCCGTCGTGTACGCGGACGCGGGCGGGGTCGAGCGGCCCGCGCCGCGCTGGTCGAGCAGGACGACGCGGTACCGCTCGGGGTCGAACCAGCGCCGGTAGAACGGTCCCGCGCCCGATCCGGGACCGCCGTGCAGCACGACCGCCGGCGTGCCGTGCGGGTTGCCGCAGGTCTCCCAGTACACGCGGTTGCCGTCGCCGACGTCGAGGTGCCCGTGGTCGTACGGTTCGACGTCCGGGTACAGGGAGCGCTCAGCCATCGGGCGAGCCTACGGCGCCGCCCGCTCAGTCCGCCTTGATGGTCCGCATCCGCCCGTACGCGTACACGCAGCCCGCGAGCGCCAGGTCGGACAGGAGCATGAAGCCGATGGAGTACGAGTCCTTGGCGCTGTAGATGGCGCCCATGACGAGCGGCGGGACGAAGCCGCCGAGGCCGCCCATCGCGCCGACGATGCCGGTGACCGAGCCGACCTGCGGCTGCGGGGTGACCTGCGAGACCAGCGCGAAGACGGAGCCGCTCGCGGTGCCGAGGCCCGCCGCCATCAGCAGGAAGCAGATCGTGCCCATCGGGTTCAGCTGCGGGTCGAAGGCCTGCACGATCGCGAACAGGGCGACGACGACGAGCGCGACCGAGGTGACGACCGCCGGGTGGATCCGGTCCGAGAGCCAGCCGCCGATCGGCCGGAAGATGACGGTGACCAGGGCGAAGCCTGCCGCCTTGGTGCCCGCGTCCGTGGGGCTGAGTTCGTACCAGGTCTTCAGGTACGTCGGGAGGTACACGCCGAAGGCGACGATGCCGCCGAAGCCGATCGCGTAGAGGGCGGAGAGCTCCCAGGTGACGCGCAGCTTCCCGGCGCTGCCGAGCCGCTTGCCCAGGGACGTCGTGGGGATCTTGCGGTCGGGGTGGTCGGTGATCAGGGCGGCCGCCAGGATCGCGTACGCGGCGAGCGCGATGGCGACGACGATGAACGGCAGGTTCTCGCCGTGCTTGGCCATGCGCGGGGTGAAGTAGCCGGACAGGGCGACACCGCCCATGCCCATGCCGAAGACGCCGAGCGCGAGTCCGCGGTGGGCGGGCGGGAACCAGGAGTTCACCAGCGGGATGCCGATGGCGAAGGTGGTGCCGCCGAGGCCCAGGAGGAAGCCCACGACGATCATCGCGAGGAAGTTGTGCCGGGCCGGGATCACCAGCAGCACGGGGATGATGGTGAGCGCCGAGATCAGCGGGAACAGCAGCTTGGCGCCGTAGCGGTCGGTGAGTGCGCCGACCGGGATCCGGCCGAGCGAGCCGACCAGCACCGGCACCGCGACGAGGAAGGACTGGGCGAAGGAGCTGAGGCCCAGGTCCGAGCCGAAGACGCCGGCGAGCGGCGCGATCAGGTTCCAGGCCCAGAAGGTGAGCGCGAAGCCCACGGTGGCCACGATCAGGTTGCGGTACGCCGCGGCCGGGGGCTTGAGGTGCTGCGCCGGTGCGGGCGTCGTAGGCATCGTCACCCCTTCACGCTAGGAAGCCGGGCCGTTCCCCTCCTGATCTGCTGCTCCGTTCCGGTGAACCGGCAGGCCGGCTTCGCGGGCGGCGGAGGCGAGGACGTCCCGCAGCATCGCGGGCGTGAGGCGGCCTGTGAAGGTGTTCCGCTGGCTGACGTGGAAACAGCCGAACAGTCCAAGACCGTCGAGTCCGACGCGGGTGCCGTGGCCGAAGACCGGGCGCGGGCGCGGCACCGACCACCCCGCCGCGGCGAACGCGGGCAGCGCCGCCTGCCAGCCGAACGCGCCGAGCACGACGACGGCGCGCAGGGTGGGCCGCAACAGGTGCAGCTCCTGGACGAGCCAGGGGCGGCAGGTGTCGCGCTCGGCCGGGGTGGGCTTGTTGGCGGGCGGGGCGCAGTGCACCGGCGAGGTGATGCGGACGCCGTGCAGCGTCAGGCCGTCGTCGGCGCTCACCGCGTCCGGGCGGGACGCGAGCCCGAGGTCGTACAGCGCCCGGTACAGGACGTCGCCCGACCGGTCCCCGGTGAACATGCGGCCCGTGCGGTTGGCGCCGTGCGCGGCGGGCGCGAGACCCACGATGAGCAGGGACGCGTCGTGCGGGCCGAAACCGGGCACGGGCCGGCCCCAGTACGTCTCGTCGGCGAAGGCCGCGCGCTTGGTGCGCGCGACCTCTTCGCGCCACTCGACGAGCCGGGGGCAGGCCCGGCAGTGGGTGATGCGCTCGTCCAGCTCCCCCAGACCGTCGTCGTCCATGCCCCGACCCTAGGGGCTACGTGAACGCGGCCCCCAGCGCCACGAACCCGCAGATCAGGACGAAGAGGAGGGCGAGCAGCGGCCACACGAAGCGCAGGTAGCGGTCGTAGCCGACCTTGGCGAGGGCCACGCCGCCGATGGTGACGGCGGTGGTCGGCACCCACAGGTTCATCCAGCCGCTGGCCGCCTCCCAGGCGGTGACGACGACCGCGCGCGAGACGCCCGCGAAGTCGGCGAGCGGGGCGAGGATCGGCATGGCGAGCGTGGCGTGCCCGGACGTGGACGGGATGAGGAAGGCCAGCGGCAGGTTCACGACGAAGACGATGATCGCGAAGATGCCGGACGAGGTGCCCTTCACGACGCCCTCGATGGCGTGCAGCACGGTGTCGGTGATCTTCGAGTTGTTCATGATCACGGTGACGCCGCGGGCCAGCAGGATGACCAGCGCGGGCGAGACGAAGTCGGCGGCGCCCTGGATGATCGTGGAGCTGATCTTCTGCTCGCCCATCCGCGCGACGAGACCGACCAGCACGGCCGCGCACAGGAACAGCGCGGCGAGCTGCGGGAAGGACCAGCCGAGCTCGAAGCCGTACGGGGTCGCGTCCGCGTCGCCGGTCAGGGCGCTCGCCCACGGCACGACCGAGAAGATCATGAAGGCGAAGACGAGGGCCGTGACGACGAGGACCGCCTGGTGCAGCCGGGTCAGTTCGGGCACCTCCGCCTCGGCGGCGGCCGACGTCTCCCGGTCCCCCGGCAGGAACCCGGAGAGCGAGCGCTCGGGGTTCTTCTGGACGCGCCGCGCGTACCGGATGACGTAGGCGACGGTGACGGCGGTCAGCACCACCCACATGACGAAGCGGAGCACGATGCCGTCGCCGAGGGAGATGTCGGCGGCCGAGGAGGCGACGCCGGTCGCGAACGGGTTGACCGTGGAGCACAGCACGCCGACCCCGGCGCCGAGGATGATCGCGCCGACGGCCGTCATCCGGTCGTAGCCGAGCGCGAGCATCAGCGGCACGATCAGTCCGTAGAAGCCGAGGGTCTCCTCGGCGAAGCCCTCGACCGTGCCGAGCACCGAGAAGACCACCATGACCCCGGCGATGAGCAGCGTCCCGCGCGAGCGCAGCCGGTGGGCGAGCAGGCCGATGCCGCGGTCGAGGGCGCCGGTCGCGAAGACGACGGTGATGAACGCGCCGATGGCCAGCACGAACAGGAAGACACCGGCGCTGCCGTACAGGTCACCGGAGTTGTCGGGGCCGACGAGCGAGGTCTTGGCGTCCTGGATGCCGTAGAGGCCGTTGACCGGGGAGAGGAAGAGGTCGTTGAGGCGGTCGACGAAGGACTGGCCGGAGGGGACGCGGTGGTAGGTCCCCTCGACCGGGGCGCCGGAGTCGTTCCGGTCGTACTGGCCGGAGGGGATCAGGAAGGCGAGCAGCCACACCGCGACCGTGACGACGGCGAGCACGGTGAGGGCGCTCGGAAAGGTGAATTTCCGCTTCTTGTCCGGCTGTTGGGCCGTCTCGGTGCTCATGCGCGGTCCTCACGGGTGAAGTCCGCGGCGTACCCGGTGACGAACGCGCACATCGCGACGACCGTGGCGTGCAGTTCGGACAGCAGGACCCGCTCGTTCGGGGCGTGCAGGTTGCACTGGTTGTCCTGGGCGCCGAAGAGCAGCACCTCGGCGTGCGGGGCGGCCTGGGCGAGCCCGTTGACCAGCGGGATGGAACCGCCCGTCGCGATGTACGAGGCCTCGGTCCCCCACGCCGTCGCGAGCGCGGCGCGGGCGGCGCGGTAGGCCGGGCCGTCGGTGGCGGCCTCGTAGCCCGGTCCGGTGTCGCCGGGGGTGACGGTGAGCGGCACGCCGAACGGCTTGAGCGCGCTCAGGTGGTCGGCCAGCGCCGCCCGGGCCTCGCGCGGGTCCTGCCGGGGATGGAAGCGGAGGTTGAGCTTGGCGCGGGCGTACGGGACCACGGCGGACGCGGCGTGGTCCACGCTCGGGGCGTCGATGCCGATGACGGTGATCGCGGGGCCGCTCCACAGGCGCTCGCCGAGGGTGCCGCTGCCGAGCAGCGGCAGGCCGGCCTCGACGCCGGCGAGATCGCGGAACTCCTCCTCGGTGAACCCGGCGCCGGTCCACTCCTCGCGGCGCAGGCCCTCGACGGCGACGTCGCCGTGCACGTCGTGCAGGGTGGCGAGGGCCTTGAGCAGGACGAGCAGCGCGTCGGGGGCGGCGCCGCCGAACTCGCCGCTGTGGCGCGGTTCCTTCAGCGTGCGGGCCTCGACGATCACCTCGGCGGCGCCGCGCAGGCCGGTGGTGAGGGTGGGGGTGCCGGGACGGACGTTGCCGAGGTCGGCGATGACCATGGCGTCGCAGGCGAACCGCTCCGGGTCGGTGGGCGGGTACTCGTCGAAGGGGCTGCCGTACTCCTCCTGCCCCTCGAAGACGATCTTGACGCCGACCGGCGGGCGGCCGCCGAAGGCCCGGAGCATCCCGAGGTGCGCGATGACGTTCGACTTGTCGTCGGCGATGCCGCGCGCCCGCAGTCCGTCGCCTCCGTCGGTGGGAGTGGGCTCGAACGGCGGCGAGTCCCACAGGCTCTCGTCGCCGGGCGGCTGGACGTCGTAGTGCGAGTAGAGCAGCACGGTCGGCGCGTCCGGGGTCGGCGGCGGGATCTCGCCGAAGAGCACCGGGGCGGTGTCGGGCAGCTCGATGGTCTCGATGTGCTCGACACCCGCGTCGCGGAGCAGGCCGACGAGGAGGTCGTGGGCCTCCCGGACCGGTTCGGCGGGGAAGCCGGGGAACGCGATCGACGGGATGGCGGCGAGCCGCTCCAGGTCGGCCCGCAGCCCGTCCATCAGCCGGTCGGCCGCAGCCCTGGGGTCCGGCGGGCCCTGCGGATCTGCCATGACGTACACGCCCCTCACTGTGTCGTATGCGTGGTTCGCCCGGATTATCCGGGTCGAGGCGGGGCGGTTCGTCCGTGGCTCGCCGACGGGGGCGGTAACGGGATTAAGGTCGGGGCATGGCAGCGAAGACATCGGGGGCGGACGCGCCGAAGGACCCGGCGGAGGCCGCGCGGGCGGCGGCCCCGGCCGGTGGCGAGAGCGTGCGCGTCGACAGCTGGATCTGGTCCGTGCGGCTGGTCAAGACGCGCTCGGCGGGCGCCGCGGCCTGCAAGGGCGGGCACGTCAAGGTCAACGGGACGAGTGCGAAGCCCGCGTTGGCGCTGCGCGTCGGTGACGAGGTGCGGCTGCGCCGGCCCGGTGTTCCGGAGCGGGTGGTCGTGGTGAAGCGGCTGCTGCGCAAGCGCGTCGGGGCGACGGTCGCCGTCGAGGCGTACGTCGACAACAGCCCGCCGCCTCCGCCCCGCGCGGTCGTGGCACCGGTCGGCATCCGCGACCGGGGCACGGGCCGCCCCACCAAGCGCGACCGCCGGGAACTGGAGCGGCTGCGCGGCGTCTTCGGCCAGGGGCCGGACGAGGAATCCGGTCCACAGCAGCACTGAACCGGGCCCCGCGTGCGGTGGACTCCGGCGTCGGCCCGAACGCACCGGACGACACGGAACAGCACTGAACCGGGGCCCACCCGTGGGGTGGACCCCGGCCCGGTGCCGGTGGCTCAGACGGCACGGCGCACCAGCGCCAGCAGCTCCCGGTTCTTCCCGCGCCGCGCCCACGCGAGGACGGCGAGGGGGACCATCAGGATCAGGGGCGTCGCCGCGTTCTCCCCGTCGAAGGCGACGATCTGGGTGACGCACGCGCCCACCATCAGGGCGCTCAGCGCGATCGGCGCCACACCCGACAGGACGGGCACCAGCAGGGCGACGGCACCGGCGAGTTCGAGCGCGCCGATGAGGTACATGCCCGTGGCGCCCCAGTCGATCGTGTCGAAGGATTCGACCGCCGCGGACACCGCGAAGAGCTTGGGCAGGGCGCTCGCGACGGCGAAGAACGCGGCGAGCACGACCGTGGTCGTCGTGAGTGCGATCCGGGCGCGGCGGGAGCGGACGGGGGCGGCGGCGGTCGGGGCGGCGGCGAGGTTCGTCATGATGCTCTCCTGAGCGGTGCGAGCGAGCGGTCGGTCACTGTCACCGGTTAAGACCGGGGCCGCCCCCGGAACTCATCGCACCGCGCCGCCCCGCGTCAGACGGGCACCACCCGGACCCACACCCGGTCCTCGGAGAGATAGCGGTCCACCTTCAAGTCGGCCTCCGCCAGCGCCTGTTCGAACTCCTCCGGGGTCATCGGCCGGATCCGGTACGTCTGGGTCCACACCGCGTCGGGGAACAGATACTCCACCTTCGACGAGCGCACCCCGCCGCCGACCGGCTCCGACGACACCATGCGGATGGTGAACCCCTGGTCCGCGAAGTGGCGCTCGCGCGGCAGGTTCTCGTACGCGCCGTCGCGCACCCGCTGGATCAGGACGCAGCCGTCGTCGGCGACGTGCCGCCGGACCGTGTCGAGCATGCCGCGCCGCACCGCCGGGTCCCCCGTGTTGACCAGGAGCGAGGCGAGGAGGACGACGTCGAACGTCTCCCCGCCGAGGTCCAGGCCCTCGATGGTGGAGCGGACCGTGCGCGCGCCGCGGACCCGCTCCAGCATGTCGGGCGACTCGTCCACCGCCGTCACCTCGAAGCCCCGCTCCAGCAGCGCGTGGGTCACTCTGCCCACCCCGCAGCCCAGTTCCAGCACGCGGGCGCCGGCGGGCACGGCGCCCGCGACGATGTCCGGCTCGTCCTCGACGGGGAGTCTCGAGTACAGCTCCACCGCGCAGCCGTCCGGCGTGATGGCGCCCGGTCCCGTCCCTTCGTATCCCGTACGCATCTCAAGGCTCATGCACAGGGAACGCCCGGGCCCCACGGGCGGTTCCTCACATCGGGAACCAGCCCCGCCCGAGGTACCAGTGGCCGCCCGCGTCGAGGTGGCCGAGCACGGCGCGCTGCAGGCTCGTGCGGCGGGGCAGTTGCGCGCGCGGGGTCTCGGTGCCGCCGAAGACGAAGACGACCGGCGTGTCGTCCTCGGGCTCGGGCACGGTGCCCGACGGCGTGGGGAGCAGTTCGAACCGCCCCTGGAAACGGACGATGTTGGAGTCGGCCGGCAGGTACCGGCGCAACTGCTCGTCCAGGAGCCAGGAGTGGCAGACGGCGGCCCTCACCGGCTCGTGCGGGAAGTGCCGCGGGAAGAACTCCCGGGCACGGGCGATCGAGTCGTCGCAGGCGCGCGGGGTGAAGGGGCCGCGGAAGTCGGGGATGTGCACGCTCAGGCAGGGATCGCCGGGCCCCGCGCCGGCCCCGGCGGCCTCGACCGCCGCTCCGGTCCGCTTGCCCAGCCGCCCCCGCTCGAACTGGAGCCGTCCCAGCTGGTACAGCTCGCCGCGGAAGTGCCGGGTCGGCCACCAGGGGACCCGCAGCCCGGTCGTGCCGAACCGGCGGCGGTGCACGGCGAGATTGCGGCCGAGATCGGCGAGCGTGTGCCGGGAGACGTCGTCGGGGACGCCGAGGTCGCGGTGGAGGGCGCGCACGTGCGGCAGCGCGGCCACGAACACGAACACGGCGAAGCAGCGGCCGAGCGCCCCCGCCGCGGCCGGTACGTCCGGCAGGCCCGTCCCCTCCCCCGGCGTCCCGAGCCGCCACAGCAGCCCGCTGACGGCCCGCTCCAGCAGTTCCCTCAGCTCCGCGGATTCCGTCATCTCACGGTGCAGGACGAGCAGTTGGGCGATGTCCTCGTGCGGGACGGCCAGGTCGAGGAGCACGTCCGGCAGCTCGAGGTCGGACGGCAGGGCCGCCGCGAGGCGGGGTATCTCCGGGTCGTCGAGCGCGGCGAGCCAGGCGGCACACGCCGTGTCGCCCCGGAACGTCTCCAGCAGGTCCGGCACACCGTCTCCTTCGGTCGGCTCCGAGCGGTCCGGTCGGCCCGGCCGTCAGCCCAACGTACGCGCCCGCCGCGCCACCAGCGCCGCCGTCAGGTGCTGGAGATCGGCGGGACGGCCGGGCGACAGGCCGGTGAGGCGGGCGATGCGCCGGATGCGGTAGTCCACCGTGTTGGGGTGGATGTGCAGGGCGGCCGCGCAACCGCGCCGGTCCAGGCCGTGCCGCAGATACGTCTCCAGCGTGCGCAGCAGCTCCGGCTTGCTGTCGAGGGGCTGCAGGAGCCGGGCGAGACCTTCGAGGGCGACGCTGGGTCGGCTGAGCTGGTAGTCGAGGAGGACGTCGGCGAGCCGGTACAGGCCCGGGCCGCGTCCGGTGCGCTCCACCAGATCGACGATCTCGGTGTTCTCGGCGACGGCGGCGGCCACCCCGGCGGGTTCGACGACGGCCGCGGCGGCGGTCACCGGGACGCCGGCCGCGTCCGCCGCCGCGTCGGTCAGGGCGCACAGGCCGGGCCAGGGCGGCGCCTCGGCGAGCGGCAGCAGCGCGGTGCCGCCGGAGCTGTCGAGCGAGGTCAGGGCGGGTTCGCCGGTGCCCGCGCCGAACGCGTCGAGGACCGCGCGGACCCGGCGGATCTTGCGCCGGGCGGCGACGCCCGCGCCGGGGCCCGGCAGCGTCTCGTCGGGGTGGGTGCCGAGGCGCAGGGTCAGCGCGGCGTAGAGGGCGGCGGGCCGCTGGACGCCGGGCCGCTCCGCGAGATCACCGGACTCGCCCGCCAGCAGAGCGGCCAGCAGGGCGTGCCGGCCGCCGTGTTCCTGGCTGTCGAGGATGGCGCGGGTCTGGAGGTAGGCGCGGCTGACGGCGGAGGTCACCTGCTGCTGGAGCACCATGATCCGGTCGACGGCCTCTTTGAGGTCGGGCAGTTCGGCGGGGCGGGCGTCCTGCGACAGCTCGGCCCAGCACATCGCCGTACCGATCTGGTACGCGGTGAGGATCGCGTCGAGCGGGACGCCCTCCTCGGCGCGCTGGGCCGCGGAGTCGCGCTGCTGGGCGAGTTCGGCGTCGGTGGCGGGCCGGCGGTGCTCGATGACGTCGGCGAGCAGCCGCAGCGTGTACTGCACGATGTCGGCGATGTCCCCGGCGATCTCCTCGCCGGGCAGCTCGGCGTAGACGGGGAGTTCGCTGCGCAGCCGGGTCACGACCCGCCGGGTCAGGGCGGGGACGCGGGCCCGCAGCCGCGCGGCGGCCGGGACGCCCGCGACGATGAGTGGGCCCGTGGCCCCGGTCTTGTCACGCGTCACAACTTTCCCCCGGTAAGTCTGCGTTACCGACCAGTTAAGCGCTGCCCCACGAGTCTGCATCATGTGCGGCGACCCCATCCATGCCCCACCGTGAGATTCAGGGAGCCGCACCGTGAACTCTTCGCGCAGCAAGGGACGTTCGAGCAGATCCGGGAAGAGCCGCAGAGGTCTGGGCGCCGCGCTGGTCGCGGTCGCGGCCCTGGCGACGCTCGGCGCGGGCACCGCGCAGGCCCAGGCCGCCACGCCCCAGGTGTACGTGGCGCTCGGCGACTCGATGGCGTCGGGACCGCTCGTGCCGCCGATCACGGGCCCGCTGGCCTGCGGCCGCTCCACCCGCAACTACGCCCATCTGCTGGCCGACCAGCTGAAGGTGACGACCTTCCATGACGTGACCTGTTCCGGCGCGGACACCGGCGACATGGCCGCCCCGCAGAAGCTGTCGCTGCTCGGGGTGGACATGGGGACGGCGGCGCCCCAGTTCGACGCGCTGAGCGCCGACACCACGCTGGTGACGCTCACGATCGGCGGCAACGACGCGGGCCTGGTCGGCGTCGCCCAGGACTGCATGCAGCTCGACCCGACGGCGGACAGCTGCCAGAAGAAGTTCGTCGTCGACGGCGTCGACAAGGTCTCGCAGAAGATCGAGGCGTTCGGCCCGAAGCTGGCGGCCGTCCTCGACACGGTCCACCAGCGCTCCCCGCAGGCCCGGGTCCTGGTCACCGGCTACGGCGACTACATCAAGAAGGGCGGCTGCTGGCCGATCGTCCCGGTCCTCGGCAAGGACGCCGACTGGCTCCAGGGCGGCGTCGACCACCTCAACTCGGTGATCGCCGCGCAGTCCGCCGCGCACGGCGCCGAGTACGTGGACGTGCGCACCCCGAGCGCGGGCCACGACGCCTGCCGGGCGGTCGGCACCAAGTGGGTGGAGGGCTTCGTGCCGACGGCCCCGGCGGCGCCGCTGCACCCGAACGCCCTCGGCGAGGCGGCGTACGCCCGCTTCATCGGCGCGCACATCGGAGGCTGACGCACCCGTGCGCTCCCGCTCCCTCACCCTGACGCTCGTGGCGGCGCTGCTCGGCGCCGCCACGGCGCTCGCCCCGGCGGCGACCGCCGACTCGCCCTCCCCACAGGGTGGTTGCGATCCGCTGACGGCCACCGGCGGCGACTGCCTACTGCCCTTCCCCGACGACTGGTACACCCGCGCGGACTCCGGCACGTCCACCGGCCGCCGGGTCGCCCTCACCTCGGACATGCTGCCGCGCGGCGCCGCCGCGCCCGCCGTGGACCCGACCGCCTGGAACCGCTCGGACGGCTTCTCGCCCGGCTCGACCCTGCTCGCCCATGTGCCGGGCCTCGACCTGGCCGCGACGGGCGCGGCCCCGCTGACCGACATCGGCGGCTCACTCGACCGTGACGCGCCGATCGTCCTCCTGGACACGACGACGGGCGAACGATGGCCCTACTGGGCCGAGCTGGACGCCAACGCGACGAGCGCGGACCGCCGGGCCCTGCTGATCCACCCCGCGAAGAACCTCGCCGAGGGACACCACTACGCCGTGGCCCTGCGTGACCTCAAGGACGCGACCGGACACCGGCTGCCGACGCCGGAGGCGTTCGCGAAGGTCGCGGGCAGGCAACTCCCGCGGCACGACCCCCTGGCCGCACGCCAGCGCCAACTGCAGCCCGCGCTGCGGGCCTTGAGGCACCGGACCGGCACCGGCGATCTCTACCTGGCCTGGGACTTCACCGTCGCGAGCGCCCGGAGCCTGACCGGCGACCTGTTCTCCGTCCGCGACGACGCCTTCCGCCGACTGGGCTCCGCGTCGCCCGGGTTCACGGTCACCGGCGTCAAGGACCTCACGCCCGACCAGGACGCCCGGATCGCCCGCGAGGTCACGGGCACGGTGACGGTCCCCAGCTATCTCTCCCAGCCGGGCGGCCCGCCCGGCTCCCGCTTCAACCGGGGCCGCGACGGCACCCCGCGCCGCCTGCCGGGCAACGTCCAACCGGCCTCCTTCCGCTGCGAGATACCCCGTACGGCCTTCACCGGACAGCCGTCCCGCCCGGCCCTGTACGGACACGGCCTGCTCGGCAGCGCGAACGAGGTCGGCGCGGGCAACGTCAAGGCCATGGCCGCCGAGCACGACTTCACCTTCTGCGCGACCGACTGGATCGGCATGGCGCAGGCCGACATCCCGGTCGTGCTCGACGCGCTCGCCGATCTGAACCGCTTTCCCGCGATCCCCGAGCGCACCGAACAGGGCATGCTCAACGCGATGTTCCTGGGCCGCGCCCTGATCCACCGGGACGGGCTGTCGCGCGACGCGGCGTTCCGCACCGCGGACGGCCGCCCCCTGATCGACACCGCGCACGGCCTCACGTACGACGGGAACAGCCAGGGCGGCATCCTGGGCGGCGCCCTCGTGGCGGCCTCGAAGGACGTCGGGCGCGGCGTGCTCGGCGTGACCGGCATGAACTACGGGCTGCTGCTCAACCGCAGCGCGGACTTCGCGCCGTTCCAGCAGGTCCTCGACGTGGCCTATCCGGACCGGCTGCGCCAACAGATCGTCCTCGGGCTCTACCAGATGATCTGGGACCGCGGCGAGACGAACGGCTACGCGCAGACCCTCGCCGGCAGCGGCGACCGCGTCCTGATGCACATCGCGTACGGCGACCACCAGGTCGCGAACGCGGCGGCCGACGTCGAGGCCCGCACCCTCGGTGCCCGTCTGGTCACCCCCGCACTGGCCACGGGCCGCAGTCCGGACCTGGTGCCGTACTGGGGCATCGGCCGGGCCGGGAAGCCGCCCCTGCGCGGCGGCTCCGCGATGGTCGTCTGGGACAGCGGCACCCCGGCACCGCCGCTGACGAACACGCCGCCCACGGAGCCGGCGTACGGCAAGGACCCGCACTCCGATCCGCGCTCCACGGCGGCGGCCCGGCAGCAGAAGGCGGTGTTCCTGCGCACCGGGACCGTCGTCGACGTGTGCGACCGGGCACCCTGCCGCTCGCTTCCCACCCCGTGAACCGAAGAGGCACCCTGGAGGGGGAGCCAAGGTGCCTCTTCACCACGTGGAGGTGACGGCCATGCACCTGATCCGGACCGGTGACGAACCGGTCACCGCGCGCAGCCCCCTGCGCCTGCGCCTGGGCCTCGCCCTGTTCGGCCTGCTGTGGACGACGGCCGGCACCCTCGCCTTCCTGTTCGCCCACCGCCCCGGCTGGGCGCTGGCCTGCGGCGCACTCTGGCTGATCACGACGATCGACCTCGCCCTGATCACCCGCCACATCCGCCAGGGCCCCCACTACCAGCCGGGCCGCGACATCCCCCCGTACAAAAAAAGCGCCCCATAAGGGGCGCGGGGAACGGCGCGACCAGCCACGACGAAGGCGGGCCCGCCCACCGGCCCCCACCCGGCAGACGAGTACGCGTCAGTCGTCGAAGTGCGCCGCCGCCACATACTCCGGCTGCGGATCAAGCGCCGCGGCCAGCCGGAAATGCCGCCGGGCCTGCTGCGGCCGCGCCCACAGCTCGTACGTGCGGGCGAGCGCGAAGTGCGCGAACGCGTTGTCCGGCTCGCGCTCGAGGACGATGGAGAACTCCAGCTCGGCGGCCCGCAACTGCGCGGCGGCGAAGAAGGCACGCGCACGCAGCAACCGCGCCGCGGTGTTCTCGGGGTGCGCGGCGATCACATCGTCGAGCAGCTTCACCGCACCACGGGGATCCCGCGCGGCGAGCAACTGCTCGGCTGCGCGGTAGTCGATGACGTGCGTCTCCGGGGTGGCGTCGGACACGATGTGCTCCCTTCCGGTGTCGACCACGTCAACACCGTGGCCCATGAGGGCTATTCCTGCCCGCCCCGCACCGTCAGGACACTCAGCCCAGCGAGACGGCGAGCACCATCCCGGCCAGGACGAGCACGGCCCCCGCGATCATGAAGGTCCGGTCGACTCCGGGCCGCTCCCCGCCGAGCAGCACGGTCTCGCGCGGGTCCTCGGTGTCGTACGCGACGCTGACGACGCCCCCCGCGGGCAGCGGCAGCCGCTTGCTGGCCGGTACCGGCGAGACGACCTCTATGACCTGGCCGTCGCCGGTCGCGAACTGCAGCAGCGGCCGGTCGGAACCGGGCTGCGGCGGCTTGACCAGCGCCTCGACCACATTCCCCGCCACCCGGACGCGCCGGGTGCGCTGGAGTCCGTAGGCGCCCGCGAGGAGCGCGACGAGCCCGCCCATCGCGGTGAACGCCGCCAGAACGATCATTTCGACGCGGTGCGCGCCCGGCGCACCAGGTCGTCCCAGACCTGGTCGACCTGCTCGCGCAGCCGGTCCAGGGACACGTCGTTGTCGATGACGACGTCGGCGACGGCGAGCCGCTTCTCACGGGTGGCCTGCGCGGCCATCCGGGCCCGCGCGTCCTCCTCGCTCATGCCGCGCAGCCGGGTCAGCCGGTCGAGCTGGGTCTCGGTGCTGGTGTCCACCACGACGACCAGGTCGTAGAGCGGCGCGAGGCCGTTCTCCGCGAGCAGCGGCACGTCGTGGACGACGACCGAGTCCGGTCCCGCCGATTTCTGCAGCTCCGCGGAGCGGGCGCCGACCAGCGGGTGCACGATCGTGTTCAGAGTGGCCAGCTTGTCGGAGTCGGCGAAGACGATCGACCCCAGCTTCGGGCGGTCGAGCGTGCCGTCCGCCGTGAGGATGTCGTCGCCGAACGCCTCGACGACGGCCGCGAGCCCGGGTGTGCCGGGTTCGACGACCTCACGGGCGATGCGGTCGGCGTCGATCAGGAGCGCGCCGCGCTCCACCAGGAGTCTCGACACTTCGCTCTTGCCGGAACCGATTCCCCCGGTCAAGCCCACAGACAACAAGTCCGCGCCTCCCACTCGCCTCGGCACCCCGGCGCGCGGGGAGCGTCTTTGCGACGAGCCTAGTCGCCTTCCCGCTCCGCCAGGAACCTCTCGAACTCCAGGCCGATCTCGTCCGCCGACGGGATCTCCATCGACTCCGCGAGCATGTTGCCCCGCGACTCGGCGCCGGCCGCCGCGTCGTACTGGTGCTCAAGTCCCTGGACGAGCGCGACGAGTTCCTCGTCGCCCTCCTGGATCTGCCGGTCGATCTCCGTCTGCGTGCGGTGCGCCTCGGTGCGCAGCGTGTGCGCGATGCCGGGCAGGACGAGCCCGGTGGCGCCGGTGACCGCCTCCAGGGCGGTGAGCGCGGCGTCCGGGTAGGCGGAGCGCGCGATGTAGTGGGGGACGTGCGCGGCGACGCCGAGCACGTCGAACCCGGCCTCCGTCAGCCGGTACTCGATCAGCGCCTCGGCGCTGCCCGGCACCTGGGCCTCCTCGAACGGGCTGCGGTGCCCGGGGACCAGGTCCGTGCGGTTCCCGTGCGGGGTGAGGCCGACCGGCCGGGTGTGCGGCACGCCCATGGGAATGCCGTGGAAGTTCACCGCGAGACGGACGCCCAGCCGCTCCACGACCTGCTCGACGGCCGCCGCGAACCGCTCCCACTCCACGTCCGGCTCGGGCCCGGACAGCAGCAGGAAGGGCGCGCCGGTGGCGTCCTGGACGAGCCGCACCTCGATGGAGGGGACCTCGTAGTCGCTCCAGCTGTCGCGCTTGAACGTCAGCAGCGGGCGGCGGGCCCGGTAGTCCACGAGCCGGTCGTGGTCGAAGCGCGCCACGACCTGGTGCGGCAGCGAGTCGAGGAGACTCTCGACGATCTGGTCGCCGGTCTCTCCCGCGTCGATGTAGCCGTCGAAGTGATAGAGCATGACAAGGCCGGCGGACTCCTGGGCAAGTGCCATGTCGACCGTGGCCAGGCCCTTCGGCTCCCATGTGTACAAATCCTGCGGATCAAGCACAGTGACCGCTCCTCCTCGTGTTCGTAGGGGGAACGCGCACGAAGGGCGCGGGCATTCCCGCCCGCGCCCTTTCTCAGCCGCCTCTTACCGGGGACGTACGACAGTGGGCCCGCACCCAAAGGGTGCGGGCCCACTGTTCAACTACCGTGCGGAACCGAAGGGTTCAGCTCAGCTCTGGCCACCGGCCAGCTTCTCACGCAGCGCGGCGAGCGCCTCGTCCGAAGCAAGCGCGCCGGAGTTGTCGTCCGACTCCGAGGAGTACGAACCGCCGCCGCCACCGGAGGCAGCCGGGGCCGCGCCGGCGCCGGCGACGGCACCCTCGGCCTCGGCCTGGGCGTCCGCCTCGCGGGACTTGATGACCTGGGCCTGGTGCTGCTCGAAGCGCTGCTGCGCCTCGGCGTACTGGCCCTCCCAAGCCTCGCGCTGGGTCTCGAAGCCCTCGAGCCAGTCGTTCGTCTCGGGGTCGAAGCCCTCGGGGTAGATGTAGTTGCCCTGGTCGTCGTAGGACGCGGCCATGCCGTACAGGGTCGGGTCGAACTCGACGGCCGACGGGTCGGCGCCGAAGGCCTCGTTGGCCTGCTTCAGCGAGAGGCTGATGCGGCGGCGCTCGAGGTCGATGTCGATGACCTTGACGAAGATCTCGTCGTTGACCTGGACGACCTGCTCCGGGATCTCCACGTGGCGCTCGGCCAGCTCGGAGATGTGGACCAGACCCTCGATGCCCTCGTCGACGCGGACGAACGCACCGAACGGAACCAGCTTCGTGACCTTGCCGGGAACGACCTGGCCGATCTGGTGCGTGCGGGCGAACTGCTGCCACGGGTCTTCCTGCGTCGCCTTCAGCGACAGGGAGACACGCTCGCGGTCCATGTCGACGTCGAGAACCTCGACGGTGACTTCCTGGCCGACCTCGACAACCTCGGACGGGTGGTCGATGTGCTTCCAGGAGAGCTCGGAGACGTGGACGAGACCGTCGACGCCACCCAGGTCCACGAAGGCACCGAAGTTGACGATCGAGGAGACGACGCCGGAGCGGACCTGACCCTTCTGCAGGGTGGTGAGGAACGTCTGGCGCACCTCGGACTGGGTCTGCTCGAGCCAGGCGCGGCGGGACAGGACCACGTTGTTGCGGTTCTTGTCCAGCTCGATGATCTTCGCCTCGAGCTCCTTGCCCACGTACGGCTGGAGGTCGCGGACACGACGCATCTCGACGAGGGAGGCCGGCAGGAAGCCACGGAGGCCGATGTCGAGGATGAGACCACCCTTGACGACCTCGATGACGGTACCGGTGACGATGCCGTCTTCTTCCTTGATCTTCTCGATCGTGCCCCAGGCACGCTCGTACTGAGCGCGCTTCTTGGACAGGATCAGACGGCCTTCCTTGTCCTCCTTCTGGAGGACCAGGGCCTCGATCTCGTCGCCGACGGCCACGACCTCGTTCGGGTCGACGTCGTGCTTGATCGAGAGCTCGCGGCTCGGGATGACACCTTCGGTCTTGTAACCGATGTCGAGGAGAACCTCGTCCCGGTCAACCTTGACGATGACGCCGTCGACGATGTCGCCATCGTTGAAGTACTTGATCGTCTCGTCGATGGCGGCGAGGAAGGCTTCCTCGTTACCGATGTCGTTGACCGCAACCTGCGGGGTGGTGGCGGTGGTCTCGGTGCTGCTCGTCATGTGGGAAAGGGCTCCGGCGGACATTGAAAGTCGGTGGGTACTGCTACGCCGGGAGCCTGTTTCGCACCGAAGAAGCCGGACAGCCTAGGAAGCGCCGAATCCCGATCTCCGGGAGGCGCCTCGACAACCGAGGGGACATACGACAGATGCGAGCGCAGCCTGCTATGTCTGAGGAACGCAGGCCCGCAGCGCAACTTGTAGCATACGGGGGCAGCCGGACACGGTCAATGCGCGAAGGCGCACACCCGGGGCGGATCGCCGCATATCCGGCACACATCGCGTCCTACGAGGCCATGAGGTCCGCGGTGCCCGCAGATTAGTACCAGGGAGCCGATCATCCAAGAGTCTGGACCAACCGAAGCGTACGAGCCGTCGTCCCCCACCAGCACGGTCGACGAGGACTCCACGGCCACCCGGCGTGACGCGGACACCACGGAGAGCTCGCGGGCCAACCGCGGCTGGTGGGACCGGAACGCGGACGACTACCAGGTGGAGCACGGCACCTTCCTCGGCGACGACCGTTTCGTCTGGGGCCCCGAGGGGCTCGACGAGGTGGAGGCCGAGCTGCTCGGTCCGCCCGAGGAGCTGGCCGGCAAGGACGTCCTGGAGATCGGGGCGGGCGCGGCCCAGTGCTCGCGCTGGCTGGCCGCGCAGGGGGCCCGGCCCGTCGCCCTGGACCTCTCGCACCGCCAGCTCCAGCACGCGCAGCGCATCCAGGACGGATCCGCGGTCCAGGTGCCCCTGGTGGAGGCGGACGCGGGCGTGCTCCCGTTCCGGGACGGCTCCTTCGACCTGGCCTGCTCCGCGTACGGCGCGCTCCCCTTCATCGCGGACCAGGTGCAGGTGCTGCGCGAGGTGCACCGGGTGCTGCGGCCCGGCGGCCGTTTCGTCTTCTCCGTGACGCACCCGATCCGCTGGGCGTTCCCCGACGAGCCCGGCCCCGAGGGCCTGACCGTCTCGGCCTCCTACTTCGACCGCACCCCTTATGTGGAGCAGGACGACGAGGGGCGCGCGGTCTACGTCGAGCACCACCGCACCATCGGCGACCGGGTGCGCGACGTGGTGGCCGGCGGCTTCCGGCTGGTCGATCTGGTCGAGCCGGAGTGGCCCGCGTGGAACACGCAGGAGTGGGGCGGCTGGTCGCCCCTGCGCGGCAACCTGATCCCGGGCTCGGCGATCCTCGTCTGCGAGCGGGACGACAGGGCGTAGCACCGCTTCCCCGGGCGTGCTGGAGACTGGCCGGGTGATCCGCAGCGACGCCCTCTCCGCCCTGCCCGTCCGGTCCGCCGTGCCCGCCCTGCGGCGTGCGCTCGACGGGTCCGGGGCCGCCGTGCTCGTCGCGCCGCCCGGCACCGGCAAGACGACGCTCGTCCCGCTGGTGCTCGCGGGGCTGCTCGACGAGGGCGCTCCGGTGCGCCGGATCGTGGTGGCCGAGCCGCGGCGGATCGCGGCGCGGGCGGCGGCCCGGCGGATGGCGTGGCTGCTGGGCGAGCAGGTCGGGGAGCGCGTCGGCTACACGGTGCGCGGCGAGCGGGTCGCCGGGCCGCGCACGTGCGTCGAGGTCGTCACCACGGGTGTGCTGCTCCAGCGGCTGCAACGCGACCAGGAGCTGACCGGTGTCGACGTGGTGATGCTCGACGAGGTGCACGAGCGGCACCTCGACGCGGACACGGCGGCCGCCTTCCTGTGGGACGTGCGGGAGACGCTCCGTCCCGAGCTCGAGCTGGTCGCGGCGTCGGCGACGACGGACGCGCAGGGGTGGGCGCGGCTGCTCGGGGACGCGCCGGTCGTCGAGGCCGAGGGGGTCGCGCATCCGGTGGAGGTGGTGTGGGCTCCGCCGGCCGCGCCGGTGCGGCCGCCGCACGGGATGCGGGTGGATCCCGCGCTGCTCACGCACGTGGCGTCGGTGGTGCGGCGGGCGCTGGCCGAGCGGCCGGGCGACGTGCTGTGTTTCCTGCCGGGCGTCGGCGAGATCGCGCGGGTGGCCGGACAGCTGGGAACTCTCGGCGGGGACGGCGCCGACATCGACGTGCTCCAGGTGCACGGGCGGGCGCCCGCCGCCGTGCAGGACGCGGTGCTCTCGGCGGGCGCCCGGCGCCGGGTGGTGCTGGCCACGGCCGTCGCGGAGTCGTCGCTGACGGTGCCGGGGGTGCGGATCGTCGTGGACGCGGGGCTCGCGCGCGAGCCCCGTGTCGATCACGCGCGCGGGCTGAGTGCCCTGACGACCGTACGGGCGTCGCGCGCGGCCGGGACGCAGCGTGCGGGCCGCGCCGGGCGCGAGGCTCCCGGGGTGGTCTACCGGTGCTGGGCGGAGGCGGAGGACGGACGCCTGCCGCGGTTCCCGGCCCCCGAGATCAAGGTGGCGGACCTGACGGCGTTCGCGCTCCAGGTGGCGTGCTGGGGCGACCCGGAGGCGTCCGGTCTGGCGCTGCTCGACGCGCCGCCCGGCGGGGCGATGGCGGCGGCGCGCGAGGTACTGACGGCGGTCGGGGCGGTCGAGCGGGATTCCGGGCGGGTGACGGCGCGCGGGCAGCGGCTCGCGCGGCTCGGGCTGCATCCGCGGCTCGGGCGCGCGCTGGTCGACGCGGCGCCGGTGGTGTCCGCGCGGCGGGCCGCGGAGGTCGTCGCCCTGCTGAGCGAGGAGCCGCCGCGCGCGTACGGGGACGATCTCGGGCAGGCGCTGCGCCGGGCCCGGCGCGGGGGTGACGCGTATGCCGGGCGGTGGGCCGCGGAGGTGCGGCGGCTGACCCGGGTGGCGTCCGACGAGCCCGGCGGGAGCGGCGCCGCCTCGTCCGACGAGCATGCCGCCGGGCTCGTCGCCGCCCTCGCGTTCCCCGAGCGGGTGGCGCGCCGCTCCGGCGGGTCGTTCCTGATGGCGTCGGGCACCCGGGCCGACATCGGGGACGGGTCCGCGCTGCGGGACGCCGGGTGGGTGGCCGTCGCCGTGGCCGACCGGCCCGTCGGCGCCGGGCACGCGCGCGTGCGGCTCGCGGCCGTGGTCGACGAGGAGACCGCCCGGTGGGCAGCCGCGCAGCTGGCCTCGGAGGGCGACGAGGTCGCCTGGGCGGACGGCGGGCTGGTGGCCCGGCACGTCACCCGGCTCGGGGCGATCGAGCTGACGGTGCGCCCGCTGAAGAACCCGTCCCCCGCCCTCGTACGGGAGGGTCTGCTGGACGGGCTGCGGCGGGAGGGGCTCGGGCTGCTGCGCTGGGGGCGGGAGGCGGAGGCGCTGCGGCAGCGGCTGGCCTTCCTGCGGCGGCACGTCGGTGAGCCGTGGCCGGACGTGAGCGACGAGGCGCTGCACGCGCGCGTGGACGACTGGCTGGAGCCGGAGCTGGGGCGGGCCAGGCGCCGTGCGGATCTGGCCCGGATCGACGCCGGGGCGGCGCTGCGGCGGCTGCTGCCGTGGGCGAGCGGGGACGCGGCGCGCTTCGACGCGCTGGCCCCGGAGCGGATCACGGTGCCCAGCGGGTCGTCGGTGCGGGTCGACTACTCCGATCCCGAACAGCCGGTGCTCGCGGTGAAGTTGCAGGAGATGTTCGGGCTGGAGGCGACGCCCGAGGTGGCGGGGGTGCCGCTCCTCGTCCATCTGCTCTCCCCCGCCGGGCGGCCCGCCGCCGTCACCGCCGACCTGGCCTCGTTCTGGCGCGACGGCTACCGGTCGGTGCGGGCCGATCTGCGCGGCCGGTATCCGAAGCACCCGTGGCCGGAGGACCCGGCGGCGGCGGAGCCGACCCGGCACACGAACGCGCGGCTCAGACGCTGACCGGCTCGGGCTCGTCCATCGCGTTCGGCTCCGGGTCGCCGGGGCGGCGGCCGCGGGCCTCGAGCCACAGGGCCAGGGCCAGCAGCAGGACGCCGAGGATCAGGAAGCCCCAGGGAAGGTAGGAGGTGAGCAGCAGGACCAGGGTGCGCTGGGACGTGACCAGGTCGACCGTGTCCTTGATGTAGTCCTCGCGCATCTTCACGTCGCCGGCGAACGCGGTGATCTTCTTGCCGTCGCCGCCGAGCAGGGTGCCGCCGCGCATCTCCTCCTTGTGCTTCTCCTCGCCGTAGACGGGGGCGCCGGTGGTGGGGTCGACCAGGAAGGTGCGCACGGTCGTGTACCACATCTCGGTGCCCGTCTTGGCGACGGATTCCGCCGTGATGCCCTTGACCGGCATCTTCTTGGGGAAGGGCACCTTGGTCCAGGGGA
The DNA here is from genome assembly GCF_040645755.1 of Streptomyces sp. NPDC046716. Taxonomy (NCBI): domain Bacteria; kingdom Bacillati; phylum Actinomycetota; class Actinomycetes; order Kitasatosporales; family Streptomycetaceae; genus Streptomyces; species Streptomyces sp. NPDC046716. The sequence continues at coordinate 4,965 of NZ_JBEYYU010000035.1, read as the reverse complement.
TGGTCTGCTCGAAGCGGTAGATCTTGACGCCGCGGAAGTCCTCGGTGCCCTTGTAGTGGATGGGGCGGGTGATGCGGGCGCGCGCGTCGTAGTACTCGTAGTCCCGCTTCTCGGTCAGGAACGGCCACTTGAACTCGATGCCCTCGCGCTTGACGGGGTCGCCGTCGACGGATTCGCCGGTCGCGTGCACGGGTTCCTGGCTGTGGGCGTCGAAGATGTAGCGCTCGGGGATCTGGGAGACGAACTTGCCGTCGGGGCCCACGATGTAGCTGAGGCCGTCCCAGACGACGACGTCGCGCCCGGCGCTCTTCTCGATCTTGTCCGACTCCTCGACGTTGCCCTTGAGGGTCTGCACGACGGTGAGCTTGGGGACCTTCTTGGCCTGCATGGTGCCGTAGTCGACGAGGGTGGCGTTCTTCGCCTCCAGGACCATCGTCTGGTACTGGTTGGCCGGGATCTTGGCCAGTCGCGGGAACGCGTACCAGCGCATCAGCGGGGACATCGCCGTGAAGAACACGGCGAAGGCGAGCAGGATCAGGCTTGCCTTGCGGCGCATCTCGGCGGCCCTCCTCAACTACGGGTTCGGGGACGGGTGTTCCGGTGACTAGGGGTGGTCGGGGACGGTGGTGAGCAGCGGTTTCGGGGACGTCTCGCCCGCCGGGGCGCCGACCGCCGAGATGGTGAGGACGAGGGCGAGGGCCGCGGCAAGACCGATCGCCGCCGCGATGAGGGCACGCATGTCCGGCCTCCCGAGTCTGGATCTGATGGGGCGTCAGGGCCTTGGGTCGGTGCACCGTAGCAATGCCGGGGAGAGATGAGAACACGTTGGACGCGACCTGCCGCCGGACAGGCGCGAGCCCCCGGCCGATCGTCGGCCGGGGGCTCAAGTGCCTGGTGTGCTCCGGGTGTTACGCGGACGGGCTCGCGGACGTCGAGGGTGACCCGGAGGCGGAGGGCGACTCGGAGGCGCCGTCGCTCGGGGTGTCCGTCGGGGCGGCCGTCACCTTCAGTTCGAGGGTGCGCGTCGCGCCGCCCGCCGTGGTGATCCGCAGCAGGAAGGTGCCGGCGGCGTCGTCCGCGTACAGCTTCGGGAGGGTGAGCAGGCCGTCCTTGTCGGTCTTGAGGCCCTTGAGGGTGCGCACGGCCTTGCCGTCCGCGTCCTTGAAGGAGGGGCCCGTCGTCGCCTCGGACGGGTCGTCGTCGGCCTTGACGAGGGTGGCGGTGGCGGTGACGCCGTCGGCGACCGCGTCCTTGTACGTCGCCTTCAGGACCAGGGCGTCGGCGTCGAACGTGCCGCCCGCGACGCAGGTGAGTTCCTTGTCGCTGGTGCGGTCCAGGGCGTCGGCGACGCGCTCGGTGACCTTCGCCGTGTAGTCGAGGCCGGTCACGGAGCTGCCGACGACGGTGGCGCGGATCGTGAAGGTGCCGGTCTTCTCGCCCGCGGTGAGCTTGGGCGCGGTGGCCGTGCCGGTGGCGGTGGTCGTCACGACGGCGCTCGTCTCGCCGCCGGCGAACCGGGCGTCCGTGCTGCCGACGATCCTGAAGCGCACCTTGGCCTTGGCGACGCCCTTGCCCGCCTTGTCCTTGGCCCGCACCTGCACCCGCTCGGCGAAGGTGTCGCCGGTCATCGCGCCGAGCGTGCCGGTGTCCGCGTCGGCCAGCTTGGTGACGGAGTCGGCGGGGCTCGGCGTGGGCGTCTCCGACGGGTCCGACGGGTCGGACGGCTCCGCCGGGGTGGAGGGGTCGGACGGGCTCGGGCTCGGACTCGGCGAGCCGCTTCCGGAGCCGGGCCGGGTCGACGGACCGCCGCTCGGGGTGCTGGGCGAAGGGGACGGCGAAGGCGACGAGTTGGAGCCGTTGCTCGGGTGCTTGGGCAGCACGCCGGTGCCGTCGGGAACCTCGTACGTGCCCTTGCGGTAGTACTCCATCCAGGACAGGACCTTGGCGAGGTAGTCCGAGGAGTTGTTGTAGCTGAGGATCGCCTTGTTCAGGTCCGTGGCGTTCGACAGGTCCCAGTCGTTGCGGCACAGGTAGTGGCCGGCGGCGAGGGCCGCGTCGTAGACGTTGAAGGGGTCCTTCTTGCCGTCGCCGTTGCCGTCGCGGCCCGCCCACTCCCAGGTGGAGGGGATGAACTGCATCGGCCCCACGGCGCGGTCGTGGACCGTGTCGCCGTCGTACAGACCGCCGTCGGTGTCGGTGATCTTCGCGAAGCCGTTGCCGTCGAGGGGCGGGCCCTTGAGCGCGTTCTTCATCGTGCCGTTCGCGTCGACGTTGCCGCCGCTCGCCTGGCCGGACTCGACCCTGCCGATCGCGGCGAGGAGTTGCCAGCGCAGATTGCAGCCGGGCTTGGACGACGCCAGCTCGGCCTCGGCCTTCTTGTACGCGTCGAGGACGGTGGCGGGGATGCCGGCCTCGGCCTCCGTCGAACCGCCGCCGCCCGTGCCGGGTGACGTGGTCGGCGAGTCGGTGGGGCTGTCGAGCGGCGGGAGGTCGCTGAAGTAGTCGGGGCCCGACGCGGTGTCGGGGGTGTCGTCGGAGCGGTCCGCCGCCGAACTGCCGCTGTCCGCGTGATGCGGGGTCACGCCCGGTGCCTGCGAGGCGGAGAGCGCCGCCACCGCCGCTGCGGCGATCGCGGTCGTCATCACGCTCCTGCGCAGCCTCCTGCCGAAAACCGCCGCCATACCGCGAACCCCTCCCGCAATCGCCCGTACCGGCCTGGGCACCGGGTTCACCCCGGGTTGCGGAGCTTCACGGCGCCGTCGCACGCTCCCCAGCGCACGACTCCGCCGACACTACGACAACTTCCTTCGCGCGGACACCCTTCCTCATGGCCCCGAAGGCGGGGGAGACGCCCACCGGCCCGCTATTCACCGTTTGATCAGTAAACGGACGCGGACTGTTGTCGTACGCTTCGACGCTCGCTCACCACGCGCCGCCGCGTCAATGCCCAGTCGATACGGGGAGAACCGTGCCGTTCACCATCAGCCATGCCGCCGCCGTGCTGCCGTTCGTGCGACGCGACGGGTCGGGACGGGGGCGGCTCGTTCCGTCCCTGCTCGTGGCCGGTTCGTTCGCGCCGGACCTCACCTATTTCGCGGCGAGCGCGGTGCCGGGCGCCATGGAATTCGGCGCGTTCACGCACTCGTTCACCGGGGTGTTCACCGTGGACGCGCTGTTCGCGGTGGGGCTGCTGGCGCTGTGGCTGCTCGTGCGCGAACCGTTGCTCGCCCTGCTGCCGGGCGCCGTGCGCGCACGGGTGTGGACGGTGGCGCGCGGCCGTCCCGCGCGGGCACGCGGGTGGTGGCTGTGGGGGTACGTCTCCGTGGTGCTCGGCTCGCTCACCCACGTGGTGTGGGACGCGTTCACGCACCTGGACCGGTGGGGCATGCGGCTGCTGCCCGTGCTCGGCGAGACGGTCGCCGGGTCACCGCTCTACTGGTACGTGCAGTACGGCAGTTCGGCGCTGGCGCTCGTCGTGATCGGGGTGTTCCTGTGGTGGGCGGTGCGCGACGCCGCCCCCGCGGACGGCCCGCCCGCGCCGCACGGCCGGCAGCGGTGGCTCGCGCTCGTCGTGATCGGCGGGTGCGCGTGCGGCTGCGGGGCGGCGCGCGTGGTGCGCTGGCTGTCGTACGTGGACGAGAAGGGGCTCCCCTGGAAGCCGTGGGAGATCGTGCCGACGGTGTGCTTCGGCGCGGGCGCGGGGCTCGTCATCGGGCTCGTGCTGTACGCGCTGCTGCTCCGGGCGCTCCGTACGCGAACCAGGACTGTCGTTCCGGAGCCTCCGGGGCGTCCGGCGGAACCGAGCCGTCCGACCGTTCGCTGATCTCCTCGGGCGGAGTGAGACCGATCGCGCCGGCCCGCCCCTTGTTGAGCGCACGGTGGACGGCCTGGGCCACGCGCTCGACGGTGCGCACGCCGTAGGCCATGGAGGGGTTGTCGTGGCTGAGCACCGCGATGCGGTAGGTGCGGCCCTGGCCGGTGAACGCGCCGATGCTGTGGATGCGCCAGCCGTGCGTGGCCCGCGGCAGCCAGCCGTTCTTGAGGTGGGCGCGCAGGCCGCGCGGCATCCCGGCGGGCACGCCCCAGCGCTGGTTCTTGCGCACCTCGCTCATCAGCTTCAGCCCGTACACGCGTGATCCCGCCGTCAGGAACGAGCGCCGGGCGGTGAGTCTGTCCAGCAGCCGCAGCTGGTCGGCGGCCGTGGTGCGGGTCAGGCCCCAGTAGCCGTGGGGGCCGAGGACGGTGCGGGTGGCTCCCGCCTGGGTCAGGGTCGTGCCGAGGCGGGTGCGGCCGAGGTCCTTCCACAGGCGGCCGGCCGCGGCGTTGTCCGAACTGCGGATCATGGGGCCGAGGTTGCCCCGCTCCCACGCGGTCGGTCCGCGGCCCCTGCTCTGGGCCCGGCGCAGGGTGGCCTCCATCATCAGGACCTTCACGACGGACGCCGCGTCGTAGCGGGTGCGGGGGGCGAGGGTGCAGTCCAGCTTGGTCCGGTCGTCGTGCACGGCGACCGAGACGGTGCCGCTCCGCCCGGCGAGTGCCGCTTTCAGATCGCGGGTGAGCTGTTTGGCGAGGGCGGGGTGTTTGGGGGCGCGGCAGGTGGGGGTGCGGGGGGCTGCGCCGGCGGTGGGGGTGGTGTTCAGGAGCGCGGCGATGACGAGGGCGGACAGGGTGGTGCGGGTGCGGAGGGGGTGTGACGACATTGGCCCATCGTCACGGGGCGCTCCGTGGGGGGCGCGGTGTGGGGGCTGAACGGGGGTGCGGCTTCACGCCTTGGCGGCGGGGGGTGCGTGGTCGGGCGCGGCTCTCGTCGTGGCTGGTCGCGCAGTTCCCCGCGCCCCTGTTGGGTTGTCGTTCGGGTGCGGGCCGGTGGCCGCTTCTCGCGCAGTTCCCCGCGCCCCTGAAACGAGCTCCGCTCGTCCAGGGGAGGCTGCGCGAAGCGCATGCCTCAGGGGCGCGGGGAACTGC